>NZ_JAACYS010000040.1 GCF_009996845.1 Pallidibacillus pasinlerensis
TTTACAAAAAAATGCTGAAATCAAAATAACCAATATGTATAATTAAATATGTTGTGCCTGATCGTTTTATACATTAAATTTTAAACGTAGCGAGCACTTGTTTAAAAATACAAGAAAAGGTTTTTTTCGAAAGTATAAGGAGTGAACGATAATCGAAACAGATATTATTCTCATCATAAAAATGATTATTATTGGTTTAGTTCAAGGATTTACAGAACCGATTCCGATTTCATCTAGTGGACACGTAATGATTGCTAGTGAAATCCTAGGACTTGGTGAGCAAGGATTTACTTTTGCTATTCTTACAAATACCGCTTCACTACTTGCAATCCTTTTTATCTATCGACATGATATAAAAAGACTTGCAATTAACTCGATTCAATTTTTGAAAACGAGAAAAGAAGAATATAAAAGTGATTTTCGCTTTGTTTGTTTTATCGTAGTTGGTACTATTCCAGCGGGTGTTCTCGGTGTGTTACTTAAAGATGTCATTGCCGAAAATGTAGGAATGACAACAATTGCGATTATGCTTTTCGTTACAGGAATTGCTTTATGGTTAATCCGCAATTTAAAAGGTACGAAAAGTGATGACGATATTACGTTGAAGGACTCTATTCTTGTAGGTTTAGGACAATCTGTTGCTCTAATTCCAGGCATTAGCCGCTCTGGTGCTACAATCATTTCCGCTATTGCTGTCGGCATGAAACAAGAAACAGCGCTTCGTTTCTCGTTTATGTTATATATTCCGGTCAGTCTCGGTGGTGTAGTCCTCGGGTTTACTGACTTTCTTGATGAACCAAATAAAGCTGCACTTGCCCTTCCATATACGGCAGCATTTATCGCAACATTATTTATGACTTATTTTGCCTTAAAATGGTTTATGGGCATTATGAAAAGTGGAAAACTCGTGTATTTCACTTACTACTGTTTTATCGTTGGAATATTACTCTTAATTTTCTTCTAAAATGGAGAGTTGAATAAATATCGGTGACGCTTTGCTTTAAAGCAAAGCGTCATTTTTTATTGTACTAGAAAAGAAAAGACCGAATCTGATTGATTCAGTCTATTTATAAATTTAATGTAAACCTATTCCTTTTCTTCAATCGGGGAAAGCTGTGCTTCAATTTCTGCTCGCCGAGGTTCTAAAAACGGTGGTAACTCAAGTTTCTCCCCTAAATGTTCAACGTCGCTATCAACTAAAAAGCCCGGACCATCAGTAGCAATTTCAAATAAAATCCCATTCGATTCCCGGAAATATAAACTTTTAAAGAAATGCCGGTCAACTATTCCAGAAGAACTAAAGCCCCGTTCTTTCACTTTCGCTTCCCAATAAGTTAGTTCTAATTTATTTTTTACCCGAATCGCTAAATGATGGATACTGCCACGTCCCGGTCTTTCTGATGGACCATCTAATTGTTTGACGAGAATTTCACCAAACACTTCCCCTTCAATGGATTGGAAAATCGCTTCATCTTCTGTACGACTCACTTCCGTATAACCAAACATTTCCGTTAATGTACGTGCTAACTTTTCCAGTCGTTTTACGGTAATTTCAATTGTCCCCATTCCTTGAATTTGATGATCAACTGGAACAGAAGACTTTTCCCATGTTTCCCAATGCTCAACTTTCTCACCATTTGACACGATTAACACTAAACGCAGCCCTTCTGGATCTTCAAACTTCAACGCTGGACGATTCGCATAAGTGGAAATCTCACCATGATATACACCATGTTCTTCAAAGCGTTTTTTCCAGTAATGCAAACTTTCTTCCGATGGTACGAGTAAACCGATTCTCGTTATCGCGTTTGTACCGCGGTGGGTTTTCCCTACCATTGGAATTTCAAAAAATGTAAGCTCCGTACCTGGACTACCCGTTTTATCTCCATAAAATAAATGATACATGGATGGGTCATCTTGGTTTACCGTTATTTTCACTCGACGTAACCCAAGGATATTTTTATAAAAATGATTATTTTGACTCGCATTTTTCGTAATCATCGAAATGTGATGGTGACCAGGGATTTTATACATTAAACGTTTCCTCCTAAACTTTGGTTTACATATGGAAAAATTTCGTCACTTTCACTTTACGCATCCTATGATAATAAGTCAATCAAAATATCTCGAATTAGAGATATTAATTCAAAAAACAGATTGAATCACAATGTCCAGTCTTAATTACATTATTTCTTTGCATTCTCAACTAATATAGTTAAGGACGCTTTTCCCACGGTTCCAATTGCCCAACAATGTGCACCTTCTTTTTCTTCTTTATCGCTTCAATGACTCCCTCGGAGATTTCTTGATGGGTTAGCCATCTTGAGTGCTCTCCTTCAATGATAAATCC
Organism: Pallidibacillus pasinlerensis; assembly: GCF_009996845.1. Lineage (GTDB taxonomy): Bacteria > Bacillota > Bacilli > Bacillales > Caldibacillaceae > Pallidibacillus > Pallidibacillus pasinlerensis. Next base: position 2,351 of record NZ_JAACYS010000040.1, read on the forward strand.
TAATTGAACTTGATAATAAACACATTGCGAAGGGATTGGATCCTTTTTCTTTATTTCTTCTAAATTTGAGCTACTGCCTAATACGTGGAATAATTCCCAATAATTTTTGCCCTCAGAAACTACATTAGTAATGAGGGAAAGGGTATCTTTTGCATATGAATGAATCCAGGCAACGACTAAATCAATATTACCATTTTGCTTAATCGTATCCTTTAGTTTTTCTTTAAGCATATTTTCATTTGTATAATCAAGAACTAGCGGGGTAAAACATTCTTTTGCTTGTGCTCTCTTCATTAATTTTTGTATTCTGTCAGAATTTCGGGCAATTACTGACACATGATACCCCTTTTCCACTAACCAAAGGGAAACGTCCGCTAACATACCGGTTCCACCAATAACTAATGCGTGCTTCATCTTACTCTCCTTCACCTTGGTCTTTCAAGATTTTTTTGGTACACCGAACCCGTCCCCCTGTACCACTTTCATTGTTCTCCCACCTTTATCGACTTAGATTAATAAACTGCTTTCTTCCTAACTTTTTGATAGATTAAGGTTACTAACGAAATCAGGTATGAGAACCCTATCGCACCAAAAAGCATGTATGATAAAAATATTATCGTCCCTTCTCTTTTCTCAACAAAAAATACAACATAAGCAGCTACACAAAACAATAATATTGGTAATATACTAACGAAAGTGACCAATCCTTTTCTACCTGCTAATTTCCACTTGTTTTTAAAAATTGTTATGGTTGCCCAAACAAGCGGAAGTGCAATTACTGTGAGAATTGTAGCGATAGTAAAAAGAATTGATTCTACTATACCAGAGCTAAATATTTCCCCAATCCATAATAGTACTGTAATTAAAACAAAGGGCACTACAACTTTACTCATTGTCCGACCGGATTGTGCATATTTTTCCACTTTTGTTCCTTGATCGGTATATAACGGTTTTGTACCTCGGTTTGCTCGAAATAAATGTAAATCCCCATCAGAAGCAATATGTGTCCATCCTGTTTGTGCACATAACTCAATGTATTCTTCTTTTTCATCATCATTTAAGAATCGATAATCAATATTATAGATGTAATCACGACTTTCTCCTTTTTCAAGTTTATATCCTCTAATCGAGAAATCATAAACATGCCAACCTTGCAACGAATATTTTCTTAACTTTTTCATATCCTTTTCTTCAAAAAATGCTAATCCCTCTGAGGTAATTTTTTTCGTTTGTTTCATCCCTCAACCTCCCTTAGTCCGTTCTCCGCAATTTCAATCATTCTCTTTCGAACAATCAATTCAGCTTCTAAAACCTCTTTACCCTTGTCAGTTAAATAATACGTTTTTCTTCTTGAATCCGAGTTATCGTACAAATAAATCCAGTCTTGCTTTAGCAATTTTTTAATAATCGTATACATGGAAGCTGGTCCGATAGAAACAACTCCATTGGATGTTTCTTCAATCAAACTCATAATTGCATAACCATGTCTCGGTTTCGTTAAAGCAGCCATAATATAAAACATCGAATCAGTCAGTTGTTCATACTTTTTCAATTGATCACCTTCTTTAATTTCACGGAATATATCATTTTTTGATATATCTGGTTACAATATATCAGTTTATGATATATTTGTCTACACTAAATTTTACAAATAATTTCGTTTACTTATTTTTTAGTGGAAAATTCCTGCTATAATTATTGTTAATTTAAAAAGTTGGTCGCAAATCGTAGAAAAAGCAGAATACTAGGAAGGGAAAATCGCTAATGGAATACTCATTAAATATAATTTCTTTTGAATATAAATTTATAAGTGATAAAGGAATTATCTCGAATAAGGATAAAATAAACGTCCCTACCATATTAGCTGTAGAAGCTACTGTTACAATAAAAATTAATAACGAATTATACTTCGAAACAGAACTTGCAATTCTTGAATTTTATAAAGCTTTATATGAATGGAAAGAGCAAATCAAAGGAGATCATATTCCTGAATTTCATTATTACACGATTGAATATGGTGACTATGAAGATGGCGCAATCTTGTCACTCATTCCATTTTCTAATAAAGCCCGAGTAAAAACCATTTGGGCAGAACAAGATTTGTATAATGTTTTTGAATTAGAATATATTGTGAATGAATTTATGAAATTTGAAGAAAACTTAAGGCAAGATATTGAGGACTATTTTGAAATCAATCTTAATAAATTTATTAAACATATTCCATGGATGACTAGCCCCTAAAGTTTTTCATGCATTTTAAGCACCGAAAAAAAAAGACTAGATTACAATCGAATCCAGTCTCAACGTTTAATAGCAAACAGCAGGCAAAATGAATCTACCTGCTGTTTATTGAGCTAGTGTATTGAATTATATTTAAACAATTACACAAGAGAAAGTGCTTTTTCATCCGCAATAACGGTTACATTCGGATGATTTTTTAAGATGGAAGCTGGTAAATCTTCTGTAACTTCACCTTTCAACATTTGAGCAATTGCGTTTGCTTTACTTTCACCATAAGCTAGAAGAATAATCTCTTTGCTTTCCATGATTGTTCCAATTCCCATTGTGAAAGCTTGTGTAGGAACTTCATCTAATGAAGAGAAGTAAATGGAATTTGCTTGACGTGTTGATTCTGTCAAATCAACAACGTGTGTTCTCATTGTAAACGGTGTACCAGGTTCGTTAAAACCAATATGACCGTTTACGCCAATACCAAGAACTTGAATATCAATTCCACCTGCATCCTTGATTTTTTGATCATAGTCCAAGCATGCTTGTTTTAAATCAGTAGCAGTCCCATTAGGTAAGTTCACGTTTTCTTTTAAAATATCAACATGGTTGAAGAATTTGTCGAACATATAATAATTATAGCTATTTTTATCGTCTGCAGATAATCCTATATACTCGTCCAGGTTAAATGATTTTGCAGATTTAAAGGAAACTTCACCAGCTTGATATTTTTCAATTAAATAACGGTACATTCCTTCAGGTGTAGAACCGGTTGCTAGACCTAAAATAGGATTTTCTAAAGTTTTTACTCGGTCTGCAACAATTTCACTTGCCTTTTTACTCATAGTTTCATAATCTTTTACGCGAATGATTTCCATTGTGAATTTCTCCTTTTTAGACGTCACTATTTAGTTTTTCCGTTCAGATAATCATCCGCATTTTCTTCCCTTTGTCCATAGAGTCACCTCTATGATTTAAGGAAGAAATTACGACTTGCGGTCAGCCGGAAGGTATCCGCCGAAAACTCGATAAACCTTCTCCTCGTCAACTAATCCATTAACCATATCAATTTACTCAACATTACAGTTTCACAAAGGAAAGTGATCATGCTGAATAAACGCTCTTGTAAAAGAGAAGATGGTTAATAAGAATTAGTCCAGGCGCTTTTATTAATTTTTTCTACTATCCTCCTTTTTTGTTAAAAATACAGTCTAATTATATGTCTATGCTTCACACGTGTCAATGAATACTTTGTGAAAAGTTTCATAACCATTTTATAGGAATTTCCTTTAAGGCGATTGACACAAAAAGAAGCATACCTTTTTCGTACGGTGAGGTCATGCAATTGAACGATGATCACTACTTTTTAAAATAGGTTTTAAGTGGAGGAAAAAAATCTCCCTCCACTTCGTATCGATTATTTATACAAGTTCTTCAACTTTTAATAGGTTGTCTAAAGCATTTAATGCCTCTACTGCATCCTCACCGTTTGCAACGATTTTGATTTCGTCAGCTTTACTAATTCCTAACCCTAAAATCGCCATAATTGATTTTAGGTTGACTTCTTTGCCATTGAAATTCAACTGAATATCCGAACTAAATTTGCTAGCTGTTTGAACAAGCTTTGTCGCTGGGCGTGCATGAATTCCTGTTTCAGCTTTAATTGTATACGTTTTCTCCATTCTATTAATCTCCTTTACATATAAACATCGAATCAACTCATACGTATCGTAAATCAACTTACCACCTGTATAACCAATTAGGTGTGGTAATAAATATTTCACCATTGGGTCGACTAAAACTGCTAAACTTTCATTCGGAAACCAACCAGCTGGAATAAATAAAGCTGTAATTAATCCCCATGCGATAAATGCCCCAATATTAGGCATAACCATTGAACTTAAAAAGTTACCGAACTTCTGAACCCCAACTTTAGCACTGTTTTTTTGTTGAGACACATCTTCCTCTCCCTTCTATTTATAATTCATTTATATTGCTTCTAATTTAAGTCTAAAAAATAAAACGCTTACAAACAATGATTAGTAGAACTAACTTTGTCGTCTGAAGTTATGCCAAAACTTTTATTAGTTGGGATGTACTGTTAAATAAGGGATATAAAGGTGATATTTCTCAGTTTTAGGACACAAAAAACTCCCCTTTAGATAAACAGATTTTTTCTGTCTAACTTAAGGAGAGTATATCTAATTTGATTCAGTCTATATGACCGAATCAATAGCGTAAGTAAACCAACTGAAAAAGAACCGAAGACAGACTGAGCCCTTATTGGACAAGGATTATGGGACTTTATAACTTTTGAGTTAAAAAGAAAAAGACTGGACCCGCTACTGGATCCAGCTCAAATTGTATTGATTTTTGATTGGTAAAAAACGATTGAATGATGATTGAAAAAACCATCTGAATATATATTTTTTCTCCCGCTCTTCTCTCCGCTTCTCTTTCCACTCAGAAACCTACTTAGTTCCATCAGGGAAGAACAAAGTTACTTGGGGAAGACATAGTATTTGGCAGATACTATTTTCTATAATATTAAAAGCTGTATTGATTGCATCCACTTCCTCTATTGTAACGAAATATTTTCCTTTTAGCGTTTCAGACATAAGGTGACAGACCAACCAATATTTGTAATACTGGTTATCTTAAACGAATATGGAGTGGTATATAAAATTATGATCAATTACGTATTTTATATGAAAATGTAAAATATTGTAGATTTTTGCAATCATTTTATTTTACAAATTTTGCATTTATTTATTAAAATGAAAGTGCTTCACAAATATAGAAAAAGGAGAAAACAAATAATGAAGCGTTTCAAAAAAGCGTTAGTAGCTGTTTTAGCTAGTGGTACTTTGTTTGCTATAGGAATATTATCTGTTTCTGCCGCAACACCTGTCTATTCATCTTTGAGTCCAGCACATGAAACGAAAATAGGAGACAGTAAGTCATTCACAAAAAAATTGTCATGGGGTGGCGGAGTAACAAATACTTACAGAGTTAGTTATTATGATGGTTTAGCTACTGGATTTTATGACCCATCGGCAAATTACTATTCTACTAGTTATAACAAAACGTACAATAAAGGCAGTTTAAGCAAGAAGACTTGGAATACGAATCTATATGTATCGAATGGATCAAGTTATACATCCTATGGTAGCGTAACTTTAAAAGACCGTTAAACAACAAAACTATCATTATTACCCTAGTTTCTTAGAAACTAGGGTAATAGTTTCATAGGAGCGAATTGCATGATTAAGGTAGAAAATGTTAGCAAGAAATTCACAACAAAAACTTCTTCCTCAGAGGTTTTAAATAGTGTTAACTTACATATTTCAAATGGTTCATGGACTTCTATAGTTGGACCATCAGGTTCTGGAAAATCGACATTGTTAAACATTATATCTGGTTTATTAAAACCTGATTCAGGTGAAATATATTTTAATGATACAAATATTTATCAGCTAAAGGAACAAGAACGGAGTGATTTAAGAAGGAAACGTATCGGTTTTGTTTTTCAGGACTTTAAGTTATTACCTTACTACTCAGTTATTGACAATGTTATCCTTCCTATCATTCATGAACATAAGAAAGAAGAACTATACAAACAAGCGAAAAAATTGCTAAAGACAGTTGGTATAAGTGAATCTATACACAACCGATTACCAAAGGAATTATCAGGAGGCGAAAAGCAACGTGTTGCAATTGCAAGGGCACTTATCGCTAATCCAGATTTGCTAATTTGTGATGAACCAACTGGAAATCTCGATAGCAAAAACCGTGATCAAATTATTAACTTATTAAATAGTTTAAGAGAACAAGGGAAAACCATGATAGTCGTTACTCATGATATGGGCGTAGCTGTTCATGGAGATGAAATTTATGAATTAGTAAATGGGAAAATAAATCAAACTGAGGTGGTGATATGATACGTCTTGTTTTTGAACGTATAAAACACCGAAAAGCCACAGGGATTATTATATTAATTGCATTTATTAGTGTTTTTACCCTTATCCCGATCGGATTAGAACAATCCAAAACTTCAAAGGTAATTGTTCATGATTCAATCGAAAATTATGGTCGTGGAAGCTATGACCTACTTGTTCGTCCAGCAGACTCACAAACCCTTATTGAAGATGAGTTGGGCATGGTTGAGGAAAATTATGTAGGCGATAGTAAAGGTGGCATATCACTAGAAGAATGGAAACAACTGAAAAATAATCCTGACATTGAAATAGCGGCACCTGTTGCTTCTCTTGGTTATTTTAAAGGAAAACAATTCTCTCTTGAACTTCCAATATTAGATGAACCTACAAGATTTACGTATCAGTTTTACACATCCGATGGTCTTACCGAATATCCATTAGGAAATAAAGAATCTATTATGTATTTCGAAAACCCGAATCCGGGTCTCATTCAATACCTAAAAAGTGATGATAACGAAAATTCGGTAAGTGCGGCAATGACCATGTTTATGCCAGAAAATTATAATCTTCTCGTAGCTGTTGATCCAGAAAGTGAATCAAAACTAACTGGTATTGATTTTTCTGAACTGGAAAATGAAATTAAAGACCCTATGATGAATGACATTTTACATAATTATGGTAATCCCCCAGTAATAAAAGTCTTACAAAGAGATAATTTAAACATACCAGTATATCTTAAATTGAAGGTAGATCAACTTAATGTAAATATAGGAGAGGTTCGAAAATATCTGGAATTACAGGAAGATCAATGGCTGATGGATACTTCTCCAGATAAATTAGTTACAGCCTTTCAGAAACTAGACAAAATTATACCGGAAAATACTAATACCTTAGAGATTGATTTAACTAATTTTAATAAGCCATTTGATGGTACAGCGGTACAATTGAATGAAAAATTTATGCCAATTCTAGGCGAGCGTTTTATGCAAAGTTTTGATACATCTACATACTATACAGCATCTAAAATTAGTTATGATAATATACATGATTTACCAAGTGTTCGTATTAATACACCTGGAAGCCCCCCTTCCTATAAATTAGTAGAACAAAAAGGAGTTTCTATGATTGAATCATCGGAAGTTCCCTTTATGGTCTATCAGGTTGGTACATTTTCTATGGACAGTGAACATAAAAATAAGTTAGCAGCTAGTCCTTTAGGAATATATGGTGATATGAGTGCTGTATCAGAAAATGGTCACGTATTAACGCCGACCACAGAACCAGGCAGTTTTATACCTTCACCTGCTAGTGGGATCACAACACTTGAAAATGCAGAGCTTATAAAAGGTGAAAAACCCATTGATGCGATACGGGTTAGAGTGGCTGGAATTGAGAATTATGATACAGCTGCACAACAAAAAATAGAAAAAGTAGCAACAGACTTATTGCACAATGGCTATGAAGTAGATATTGTCGCAGGTTCTTCCTTTAAAGAGATGACATTAGATGTTGAAGGTATCGGAAAAGTAAAAGAATCATGGACTACATTGGGAGTTGCTCAAGATTTAACAGATACATGGAATGTTATGAACTTCATAACGACCATTTTATTAAGTGGGTTTGGAATTCTTTGGCTAATCATTCGATTAACCTTTGAAAACCATACGTTAGTGCAAGAAAATGAAATACTTACTATTATTGGTTGGAAAAAGAGTAAAATAACTTGGTTACGTCTTTCCGAACGAGTAATCGTAATATTCACTGCCTACATTGTTTCTCTGATTGTTTTGAACATAGTACATGCAAAACTATATATGTATGGGGTTGTGTCTATTCTGTTTTGTATTTCCTTCGTCATATCTGCCATACTGCTAAATGTAAAAGGAAAACCCAACAAGCGAGAGATAGGTTACAAAAAATTTGCTTCGATATTTTATTATAAAAAGTTTTTTATACCTATGATATTCATTCTCTGTTTATCAATCATGTTAATTTCAATTCAAATTGCCACTCTTGGGGATTCTTTTTCTAGCTCAATTGTAACAAGTTTGGGGCAGTTTATTGGACAAGAAACAATCTGGTTTCAAATCATTGTTACTCTTCTTGTCATCTATTTAAGTATTGTTTCATTTACTGACGGGCTAAGTACATTATTTATGGAAAGAAAACAAGAATTTGTGATGTATCATGTTATTGGTTGGACAAAAAGAAGAATATTGAAATATGTCTTTAAAGAGTCAATAGTTTGGTTTGCGTTTTCTTGTATAATTGGCTCCCTAATAAGTGGGCTTATCCTTAATCAACTAAGCATACAAATCTTTTGGATTTTCATTGGTATAGGTACTTCAATAGTTGTGATGTCTGTTATTCTTACTATAATCCTACTAACACGCAGAAGCATCAAACCTGGAAATAAAGTAGAATAAATTGGCATTTTATATAGCATGATAAAAATAGTAACAAATAGTATTTCCTTACCGCCCTATTCTTGCAACTATTCCTAGATCTGTTATTATCAATATTAAAACATCCATGAGATTGATAGAATCCTTCTATCAATTCTCAAATGGGTGTTTTTTATTTTATAAAATATTACGAAGAACTTTCAGATAATGTGGGGAGTATTAACAACTTTTATGGATGTTAAACACAATGATTAATAAATCAATACAAACATCAGATACCATTTCTGCTATACCTATAGAATAATTTATACATTTAAACAGCAAACACACTTTTAATTATCAACAGTTGGGTAAGCCTTGTATTAACTATGATTTAATCTTATACTCTTATTCCTCCTGTACCCATTCATTTCCAAAGGCTTCTAGCATAATATAACTCATGAATTCCCTTTCTCTATTCCTGGATATTTCCTTGGAAAATTAGTGTTGTAGTGATCTAGTTCTTTTTCAAATAAATTCCGCTTTTGGACTTCTCCAAGCGTAATTTTGAAGTATTTCGCTGGTATTCTCCAATATCCTTCATTTGTTTGAAAGGCACCAGGATATTTCCCTTTTTACACCAATGTTGAATTGTCTGTTTGAACTCCAATAATTCCGGCGACTTCCGGAAGAGAATAGACATTGTCATAATTCTCATTAATTATTTCCACATCTTTTTCTTTATTCATGGAAAACAACCTCCTGGCATTTTACTGTAGTTTTATATTAGATAAATATATTGTTTCATTCCAGTATAATCTATAATTATATATCATAAAAAGAGACCAACCATTAAATTAGTCAGTCTCAATTAATTTAACTACTTGTTTTCTTTTGGGAGCCATTTATTTTTTGTCCTATATAACCCTACTCAACCGTCACTGACTTCGCTAAATTCCGCGGTTTATCCACATCACAACCACGGTGAAGGGCTGCATAATAAGAAATAAACTGTAACGGAATGACCGAAATTAATGGCGTTAAAATTGGATGAACTTCAGGTAACACAAATGCATCACCCTTCATTTCTAATCCTTTCATTGAAATGATACATGCATTCGCTCCACGAGATACGACCTCTTTTACATTTCCTCGGATGTTTAAATTAACATTTTCTTGAGTTGCTAGAGCAAACACCGGCGTTCCATCCTCTATTAAGGCAATTGGTCCGTGCTTAAGTTCTCCACCAGCGAAGCCTTCTGCTTGAATATAGGAGATCTCTTTTAATTTTAAAGCCCCTTCTAAACAAACAGCATAATCAAGTCCCCGTCCGATAAAGAAGGCGTTACGAGCGTCTGTTAAAAATTCCCGTGCCATTTTTTCAAAATCTTCACGATGGTCACAAAGGGTTTCCATTGCACTTGCGACAATACTTAGTTCTCGTGATAAATCTATTTTTGTATCAATATTTTTCCCTTTTGCTACAACTTGAGCTAATATAGCAAGAACCGCTACTTGGGCCGTATAAGCCTTTGTTGAGGCAACAGCTATTTCCGGACCTGCATGTAATAACAATGTATGATCAGCTTCACGAGAAAGAGTTGAACCAGGTACATTCGTAATCGTTAACGCATTATAGCCCAATTCTTTTATTTTCACTAATACGGCACGGCTATCCGCTGTTTCACCACTTTGCGAAATGAAAATAAACAAAGGTTTTTTTGTAAGAAGTGGTGTGTTATACACAAATTCACTTGCGACATGCACTTCAGTTGGGATTTTTGCTAATCGTTCAAAAAAGTTTTTTCCAATCATTCCCGCATGATAACTTGTTCCAGCCGCCACAATATAAAGCCGGTCAGCTGCTTTTACCGCGTCAACAATCGCTTGATCAATTTGTAAATCTCCTTGGTTGTCGGAATATTCCTTTACAATTTTCCGAATGACAATCGGCTGTTCATCAATTTCTTTTAACATGTAATGAGGATATGTTCCTTTTTCAATATCACTTGCATCGAGCTTAGCAATAAAAGGTTTACGTTCCACATTTTCCCCAGTCAATGATAATATTTGTACGTTATCCTCACTAACGATTACCATCTCTTTATCCATTAATTCAACAAATTCCTTTGTTACTTGGAGCATAGCCATGGCGTCCGACGCAACTACATTAAAGCCGTCTCCTAACCCAATTAGTAATGGACTTTTATTTTTCGCAACATAAATAGTTTCTTTATTATGGCGATCAATCATTGCAATCGCATAAGAGCCTTCTAATTTACTTAATGTTTTACGGAATGCCTCTTTCACTTCTAATCCTTCATTAACAAACTTCTCAACTAATTGGACAATCACTTCCGTATCTGTGTCGCTTTTGAACGTAACATCTGACAGAAATTCTTCAATTAAAAGTTCATAGTTTTCAATTACACCATTATGAACGATTGTAAAACGCTCTGAAGCACTTTGATGGGGATGGGCATTGATTTTATTTGGTTTCCCATGGGTAGCCCAACGTGTATGGCCTATGCCTACTGTTGCTGAAACTTCCGTATCTACGATTTTCCGTAATTCAGCAATTCTACCTTTTTCTTTAAAAAGGTGAACCCCTGCTTCATTTATTACCGCTATTCCTGCCGAATCATAACCGCGGTATTCTAACTTTTCTAATCCTTTCAATAAAATTTCTTTCGCATCTTGATTTCCGATATATCCAACGATTCCACACATATTTTCGTCCTCCTACAAAGAGGAGACAAGATATCACATGCTTTTTATATAATTTGGGGACATCTTGCCCCTCAGTGTTTTTAATCAAACGTTCGTTTAATATTTACGCCTTTTCTTCCCTTTGTGCAGAAAGTCACCTCTCTGTTTTAAGAAAGAAATTTCGGTTGGCGTATTAACCGGAAGGCATCCGCCGAAAACTCGATAAACCTTCTCCTCGTCAACTAATTTTAGTTTACCCACTTCATTCAATATTAACGAAACATTGAATGAGTTAATCCAATGTTGGCGTTTTTATTGAACGCTCATTTTAGAGAAAAATGGGTCACAAAAAATTAGTTCTGGCGCTTTAAAATATTACTTACGATCCTCCTTTGTAGATTTAATAAAATGAACGGGTTAATTTTAAATAAAATCCCGTTACACGTCAATAAAAAATTATATTCTACATTAACTATATTTGTTATATTAATAAAAAATTTATTCAAAAAATATGCACAAAGGTTTAAAAGCCTCTGTGCATATTTTATTTCACTTATTCTTTTAAGCCCATTTCTTGTTCAACAACTTGCGCAATCCGCTTTACAAATGATTCACACTCTTCAGCAGTTGGTGCCTCGACCATTATACGAACAAGCGGTTCAGTTCCTGACGGACGAACGAGCACACGACCGTTACCAGCCATTTCACTTTCAACTTCGGCAATTACTTCTTTTACTTTTTCGTTATTCATTACTTCATGTTTGTCCGTTACTCGAACATTAATCAGTTCTTGTGGATATTTTGGCATTTCTTTTGCAAGTTCAGAAAGTGGTTTTTTCGTCTGTTTTAAAATATTCACTAACTGAAGACCAGTCAACATACCGTCGCCAGTCGTATTATAATCTAAAAACACAATATGTCCGGATTGTTCTCCGCCAAAATTGTAGCCATTTTTTCTCATCTCTTCTACAACGTAACGGTCACCGACTTTTGTAGGGATACTTTTGATTCCTTGTTCTTCTAAAGCTTTATAAAAACCTAAATTACTCATAACTGTTGATACGACCGTTTGTTGTCTTAAACGACCTTCTTCTTTCATATATTTCGCACATATGTACATAATTTGGTCGCCGTCAACGATACCGCCTGTTTCATCAATAGCAATACAGCGATCCCCGTCACCATCAAAGGCTAAACCAATATCGGCGCCTTTTTCTAAAACAAATTTCGCCAATGCATCTGGATGTGTTGAACCTACACCTTCGTTAATATTTAATCCATTTGGTGAAGCGCCCATAGTGGAAATATCCGCATCTAAGTCAGCAAACAAGTAGTTCGCAAGGGATGAAGTTGCCCCGTTTGCACAATCCAGTGCAACATGAATACCAGAGAAATCTTCATCAACAGTTTGTTTTAAATATTGTATGTATTTTTGACCACCTTCAAAGTAATCATTAACGACACCAATATCCTCGCCTATTGGACGGGGTAGTGTATCTTCTTCTAAATCTAAATATTTTTCGATTTCTGCTTCTTGTTCATCTGTTAATTTAAATCCATCGGAGCCAAAAAATTTAATACCATTGTCAGCTACCGGATTATGTGATGCTGAAATCATAACACCTGCGTGGGCACTTAATGCCTTCGTTAAATATGCTACTCCAGGTGTTGAAATAACACCTAATCGCATAACTTCTGCACCAATAGATAGCAAGCCTGCCACTAAGGCCCCTTCTAGCATATGGCCTGAAACCCGTGTATCACGACCGATTAAAAATTTCGCTCTAGGCTCTCCTTTTGATAATACATAACCACCAAACCTACCTAATTTAAAAGCTAATTCAGGGGTTAATTCTGTATTTGCTACACCTCTGACTCCATCTGTACCAAAATATTTACCCATGATTATTCTCTCCTTCCAATCTCAAGCATTCCGATTTTCTTCCTCACTTAATTTTCCATTGTAGTTTCTGTAATTTCATCTATCGCTACGATTATCGAATTTCTTTCTAACTTCCACGATACATTATTCGGACCGTTAACGTCGATCTCTATTTCATGTTCTCCAACATCTAAATCAGCAACATTAATTGATAAGTCAAAATCACTCTTGCTAACGCTTCGAAGAACACCTTCCCGACCAGTGACGGTTAAATCAACTTGTCCGTTTCCTGGTTCTAGAAAAGTTAATGTATATTTCTCTTCATCTAACCCTATATAACCTATAGGTATATTTTCAAATGTTCGAGCATCCACTTTTTCTACATCTATTTTAACGGTAACAGTCTCCGGGACTGAAGCAAACACATCATCTTGAAATGGAATCGGTACTTCTATTTCCTGACTTTCAGTAATCTCACTTACATCGACAGGTACCGTCAGACTTGTAATCTCTTCTAAAACATTCTTTTTCCCATATATAACAACTTCATTTATCTCTGATTGAATTCTTTCAATAATGATATTTTCAGGTGGAGTACCTATTTGCTCAAATTTAAGAGATACCTTTTTTTCAGGACTATTTACTGGTATCGTCACTTTAACCTCTTTAGGTTCAACGACCACATTTAGTTTATCTAAATTTTGGTCTAGAACCGTTAAAGTAGCTTTTTGGGTTAAATCTCGATTGATTCCACCTTCATGTTCAATAATTGCAAGGACATAACTAATTCGGTCGACAACATCTTTACCACCTGTAACTGTTGCTGTTTTAGGTTCTACAACTGGTTCTCCTGCTGTATAACCTTCTTCTAACAATGATGTGTTAAATTGTACTTCAACTGAAAATTCCTGCGTTACTTTTTCTTGCATATTGACTTTGGCCTTACTTGGCTCAATTTGAACTGTTAACTTATCGGAAATATCTTCAATTTGGAACTCAACCTCTTGTGTTCCAATATCGGCATCATACAAATCTAAGAAAACAGTAAAATTACGTAGATTTTCCGTTGATCGGACTATACTTGATGGTCCTTCAATTAAAACAGTGACTGTTTGTGGTGAGCTTGTGACGACATAATTTTCTTCATCGTAATATAATTGAACAGGAACATCCTCGATTACTGCAGTAGAGTCATTGTTCGCCGCAGCTGGCCTGTCACCTTTCTCGTCAATATACGCTGTTGTATAAAGTAATAAAGCAACTAGTAGAGCAAGAACTCGGACAAACCATTTACTTTCCATTAACTTATCAAAAAATTTATCCATTATTTTTTCACCCACTTGCTCCAAAGATTAGCAGTTGTTGGTGGCTCTGTATTAATTAAACGGTCAATTAACATATCCTTCAATTGTTCAAGCGTGATATCGCGATGTAGTTCGCCATTTTTCGTTAATGAAATTCCACCCGTTTCCTCAGATATGATTACCGTAATACTATCGGTTACTTCACTAATCCCAATTGCTGCCCGATGTCGTGTACCAAGTTCTTTCGGAATAAAAGGATTTTCTGAAAGTGGTAAGTAACATGCAGCAGCTTTAATCTCGTAATCCTGAATAATGACCGCTCCATCATGAAGTGGTGTATTTGGTATAAATGTATTAATTAGAAGTTCACTACTTACTTCTGCATTCATTGGTATTCCTGTTTCAATATAGTCGTTTAAACCGGTTTCTTGGGCAATGGATATTAATGCACCAATTCTCCTTTTACCCATATATTCACAAGCTTTGACTATCGCATCAACAAGTTGCTCTTGTTTTTCCACTTCTTTTTGTTTTATTCTTGTAAAAATTTTACCTCGGCCCAGGTGTTCGAGCGCTCTGCGTATTTCCGGTTGGAAAATAATAATAATCGCTAAAAATCCCCAGTCAATGATCTGTTTCATCAACCACCCTAAAGTTCGCAAGCCAAACAAATCACTTAGTCCTCGTAAAACGAGAATAATAAAAATCCCATTTATTAGTTGGACGGCTTTTGTGCCTCTAACAATCATAAAAATTTTATATAATATATACCAGACAACTAAAATATCAACGATACTTGCTATGTAATCAAGGATTGTAAAATCATCAAAAAAGTTCGCAAAGAGCATAAACGTTCCTCCAATTATCGATGCAAACAACTTCAGCTATTGTTACGATAAAACCATATAGTGGTTCTAAAGTATTATATTATTAGTATATGTAAACATCCTGTGCCATATTTTTATATTATACCATTTAAAAAAATCATACGCTATTTCACATTATGACAACGAGCTAGCCGAGAGTCAATTATTTCCTCTAAGAAAATAAAAAAGTTGTCCCAAGAAAGGACAACTTTACACGTTAAGAACCAGCTAATAAATTTATGAAGCTATTTACACCATTTTTAATTTGATACCATAACCAACTAAAAATCTCATTGATTTCTTCTACTTTCCCTGTAACTTCACCAGCACTGGCTAAATATTTATCACCATTTACAACTGTTACATTGCCATCAACTTTTCCTTCAATACGAATATCGCCGTTTCGAACAACAATATCCCCTTCCACTGTTTCTCCTTCAGGCACAATCGCTGTATTATTTTCAACAACAATATTCGGAACCTTTGTTACTGAAAATTGTTCAGCATCTCCCCATGATGAGAAAAGACTTCCTGACATTAAAATAAGGAATATAGCAGCAGCTGTTAGAAACGGATGATGACTAAACCAGCGTTTAATACCAACTCTTTTCTTCTCTCGTGGCAAATTCTGCATCACTTTTAAAGTAAAATCATCCGATGCTTTTATATGTGACATACTTTGAACTAATGCAATCGTTTTTTCTAATTCATGTAAATCTTGCTTACAATCGGAACATATTGCTAAATGGTCTTGAAGGATTTGTTCATGTTCAGGTGAAATTTCTCCATCCAAGTACTCATGCATATATTCTTTAATATCTACAGGACATTGATTCACATCTTTCACCTCACATTAAATATTGCGGAGCTGCTTTCTTAAAACTTCTCTTCCTCTATGTATTCGAGTTTTAACTGTTCCGATTGGTAAGTCTAACACTTCACTAATTTCTTTTAATGATAACTCTTCAATATATTTTAATACAATCGCAGAACGATACTTCTCTGGTAAGTTTAAAATTTCCATTTGAATGAGTTCCTGCAACTCCATCTTTGCAACCTTTTCATCAGGAGTCATCTCCTTCGATTGAACTTGTGAATATAAGTTTAATCCATCTGTACCTTTTACTTCAGCATCTAAAAAATAATCCGGTTTCTTTTTACGAATACGGTCAATACATAAATTTGTTGCAATCCGATATAACCATGTGGAAAATTTCCGATTGATATTAAATCGATCAATATTAACATACGCTCGAATAAAGGCTTCCTGTGATGTATCTTCAGCTTCGTGGGCATTCCCTAACATACGGTAACAAAGTTGGTAAATCCGGTCTTTATAAACTTCTACAATTTCTCCAAATGCGTTATGGTCACCTTTTAAAACCTGTTTTATCCGTGACTTTACAAATTCTTCCATCTTTACCCTCCGCTCCATGCGGCTTATTTATTAATACGTTTTACCACAAATAAAGTTTCATTTTATCCTTCAATTATTATACTACTTTTTTAACATTATTAAAGGATTTAAAAATTTCTCACAAAAAAACACCACGGTTTTATAACCGTGGTTGAATAACTAATCTATGAATCTTATGTAACACAATATGTATCACGTAAAACTATAATAACCGCTCTCCAAATAATGCTCCCATTAAATCAACTGCTAGAATTCCTGTTTTATTACGTTCATCCAAAATTGGATTTACTTCAACAAATTCTGCTGAAGTAATAATTTCAGCTTCCGCTAACATTTCCATCGCCAAATTACTTTCTCTATAATCTATACCACCGACAACCGGTGTTCCAACGCCTGGCGCAAACAATGGATCTAGAGCATCTAGGTCAAGAGACAAGTGGACACCATCCGTCCGTTCTTTCAAATAACTTATTGTTTCTTCCATTACCCTTGTCATACCTAATCTATCTATTTCATGCATCGTATAAACTTTAATTCCTTTTTCTTTAATTAATTGTTTTTCTCCAGGATCTAATGCCCTGGCACCGATTATAACAATATTTTCAAATTTCACTTTCGGAAAATATCCACCTATTTCCGTAAGCTCATTTTCTCCTAATCCAAGGCTTGCTGCAAGTGGCATACCATGAATATTTCCAGAAGGTGAGGTTTCAGCAGTATTCAAATCTCCATGTGCATCATACCAAATGACTCCTAAACTATTAAAATATTTAGAAACTCCTGCTAACGTACCGATTGCTATACTATGATCCCCGCCTAACACTAACGGAAAATCTCCTCTTCTCATAATATTATCGACCTTTTCCGCTAGCTTTTTGTTTGCAGTAACTACAGCTTCTAAATTCCTTAATCCTGTTTTTGGGTCTGTTACTAATTTCGGTCTACCAATCTGAATATCTCCCATATCGTGCACTTCATAGCCGATTTGTTCAAGTCTTTCGATGACTCCTGCATAGCGAATAGCACTAGGGCCCATATCAACTCCTCGTCGTAGTTGGCCTAAATCCATTGGTGCACCTACAATTGAGATTCTTTTCTTCATAGTAAAACCCCCCTTATTATTAATCGTATAAATTTTCGCGAAATGACTCAACACGACAAAAAACTGCATAATTATTCGTTTATTGCATAAAAAACACGGCCTTTTTCCATAAATATACAAGACCGTGAAAAAAATGTTATTTTGAAATATTTTTATGTATTACGTTTAATATATTTTTTAATTCATTTGCAGGAATTTGTCCTGGCGCTGAAGCTTTTGTTACCGTTCCAAAGGTTATTGCCGAACCGAAAATTTCTCCTGCTAAACGACTAATAAGACCGATTCCTTCCATAGACATTGTTATAAAAGGACGATCAGCATATTGCTCCTTCATTTCTCTTGTCGCATCTAACAACGTAATGACATCTTTCGTATTACGCGGCATAACAGCAATTTTCGGTATATCACCATCTAATCGTTGTGCTTTTCGTAATCTCAAAATGATTTCATCTTTAGGTGGAGTACTATTAAAATCATGATTTGATAAAACTACAAGGACATTATTTTTATGTGCTTGCTCTATAAGAGTCTTTACATATTGATCACCAGTAAATAATTCAATATCGACTATATCAACAAGACCAGAACGAATTACGGCTTCATTTAATGTTATGTAAGACTGTATATCAAATTCTCGAACTCCACCTTCTTCTTTAGTACGAAAGGTAAAGAGTAATGGAACATCTGGCAAGCTAGCTCGTAAAGTATTTAATGTTTGTTGCACTTTATCAAGATTGGTTACACTTTCAAAATAATCTGCTCTCCATTCGACAATGTCGAAATTACTTGCTTTTAAAATGGAAATCTCAGAGTTTATTTGCTCTTCGTCCGTTCCAACAATAGGTACACAGATTTTCGGTATACCTTCACCAATAACGATTTTCTTAATACGAAATGATTTCACCATACTCCGCACTCCTTTGGATATCAATTAAGTAATAATATACCATGTCTATTTATGTAAAAGAATAAAAAAATGTCCGGATGCTAATGAACAATCCGGACAAAAGTTAAGTTACTTTTAAAAATTGAAAGTATATCTTTTTTATTTATTATAATCCCATTGCAATTAAAATGATAAAGTAAGCAATTAATAATACAAACCCCATCGGCAAACCAATTTTTGCCCATTCTTTACTTGTAATATTTAACTTACCTGCAGCAATAATATTCGGTATATTACCCGGTATTAACATTCCGCCAGCAATAATTAATCCAATTAAAATCGCTTCTACCGTATCAGGTGTCATTGCCGGACTAATTTCAGCAGCAGCTAATGTTGCATTATCTAATACTGCAGATAAAATGTTAATCCAATAAAGAATCTTAGCATCTAAATCAAGTAAATACTGATTAATTAACGGTTCAAATCCAGCTCCTAACATTGTAAGTCCAAAAACAAATAAATAGATTTTAACGGAACGGATAATGATTTCACCATACGATTCCGTTTCCTGTTCTACACTAACATTTTTCCCTTCATTACGTTTTACTACGAAGGCAGCAAAAATACCGAGGATGATAACACCAGGAATAACTAACGGACCGATTAATTCTAATAAATAGAAGAAATCTTCTCCCATTTTACTAACAGTAATTGTGGATAGTGGTTCACCAATTGGTGTTAATGCAGCTCCAAAACCAATAGAAAAACAAGAAATGATTGTAAGTAGTATCAAGTCTTTTCTTTCTAAAGATAGATTGCTTAAAATAAGTACCAAAACAAGCGCAGCGATAATCGCTGTAATTATACTAGAAACGAAACCTAATACAATAACAATTAAAGCGATAAATAATGGAAATGGCATCTTATTACTTACAGTGTTTATTGCTCTTCCTAACTGAGTCTGGAACCATTTAAATAATAGTCCAGCTACTAACACAGCGATTGTAATTTTTATCGGATCTTTTAAAGCATGTAAAAGTAGCTCAGTATTAAATACGCCACCTACTATAGCAGCGGCAATCCCCATAATAAACAGGAAGTACTCTAAATTATGTTCTACAATTTTAATGGTAAAGGGTAAGAATAAAACAAGTATTAAAATAATTAATAAACCTATTGTCATAATAAACCTCCATTCAAAATATAAATTCCTATTCACACAACTGCTTATTACCCACTAAAAAAAGACTTCAATCATATTTTTCCCTAAAAGTGATTAAGAATGTGTATAATAATAGCAAATTTAGATTACTTACCTTGACACCCCCTATATTAATTTTTTGCATAAAAATAGAGTCTGCCAAAAAAGACATAAAAATGCCCTTTGTGACAGACTCCACCAATTCACAATATTATTTTGTACTCACATTCTAACAAACAGCTTGAATGTTTTCAACTAAAATAACAACTTATCCAATTTCCGTACAAATAAAAAGTCCAAAATCCTTTATACAAGGACTTCAGACTTTAGATGAGCCGTAGAGGATTCGAACCTCTGACCCTCTGATTAAAAGTCAGATGCTCTACCGACTGAGCTAACGGCTCGTAATAATTTTTTATTGAATACTATTTATAGATTTCTTACTTAAATTGCATCTACGACGTCCCGATTTCGGGTAGTCTACTCACCGTTGCTTGCGAAATCGGTACGCTGATGTCCAGCTTCGTAGCTTACTCTTTCGTGCTCTACCGACTGAGCTAACGGCTCGTAATAATTTTTTATTGAATACCATTTATAGATTTCTTACTTAAATTGCATCTACGACGTCCCGATTTCAAAGCAGAAATACTAGTATACGTCCTATGTAAAAATGAATGGCTGGGCTAGCTGGATTCGAACCAGCGCATCACGGAGTCAAAGTCCGTTGCCTTACCGCTTGGCTATAGCCCATTGATATTACTGCATGAAGAATCTTCCCCGAAGCAGCTTCATGGAGTCACACCGCAGAAAATTTAATTACATTGAATTTACATCTATGAATTACTACAGTAATAAAATTTTCGACAAAACTTATTTCTGTCTGTATAATAACATCGCAGGAAGATTTAAGTTCGATGTAAAAACTTCATGTAATGTCTTCAGAAGTTAAATCTTCCGACAATATAGGTTTTCAATCCTACTACGCAGAAAATTTAATTACGATTGATTATTCTTCTTTGAAGCACTTCAGTAATTAAATTTTCGACACTCCTATATTCAAAGTGCCAAGAATTATTCAAATAAGTGGTGGAGGGGGACGGATTCGAACCGCCGAACCCTGAGGGAGCGGATTTACAGTCCGCCGCGTTTAGCCACTTCGCTACCCCTCCATATTTAGGAATGGTGCCGGCCAGAGGACTTGAACCCCCAACCTACTGATTACAAGTCAGTTGCTCTACCAATTGAGCTAGGCCGGCATATTTAATATAGATCTTTTATTTTTTGTCGTCCCGCTCTCAGAAAGATTAATCAAGATGTTGCTCGAGCGGTACGCTGAAGCATCGCTTCGGAGTTTTTTCGGTCGTGCTCTACCAATTGAGCTAGGCCGGCATATTTAATATAGATGTTTTATTTTTTTGTCGTCCCGCTCTCAGAAAGATTAATCAAGATGTTGCTCGAGCGGTACGCTGAAGCATCGCTTCGGAGTTTATTCGGTCGTGCTCTACCAATTGAGCTAGGCCGGCATATTTTAATATTTATTCGAACTAAGGACATAAAACTTAAGTAATGGTGGAGGATGACGGGATCGAACCGCCGACCCCCTGCTTGTAAGGCAGGTGCTCTCCCAGCTGAGCTAATCCTCCAAATGGTGACCCCTACGGGATTCGAACCCGTGTTACCGCCGTGAAAGGGCGGTGTCTTAACCACTTGACCAAGGGGCCATTACTTATTGACTTGTCTCTCTTAAGCTGACGTTTATTATTATATCTAGAATATATTTGTTTGTAAAGTAAAAATTTAAAATTTAAATTTTCGAACATCTAGACTACTCTTTTCAAATAATAAATTTCATTTTATTTTTGGATTGATTAATACCGAAATGTAATTCAAAGTATTCAATTGATGAATCATGCAACCATTTTTAATTATAAAAACGAAGAGATTTGAAAATCCCCTCGCAGTATTACTTATCTATAAAAATTATTATTGGTTTCTTTTTGAAGCTAAGTCAACCGCTAATTGATCAACACGTTTAATGGATATACGAAGATTAAAATTAAATCAATAACTGCAAATAAAACTCCAGGAACTAATGTTGAAACTACATAAATTCCATCTAACACATCTTGAGTTTGCACTGCTTTTTCACTTTGATAGCCGATTACTGCAATAGCAAAACCACCTAAACCACCAGCAAGGGCTTGGCCGATTTTTCTTGAGAAGGAATAAATTGAGTAAACCGTACCATCTTCTCTTATTCCTGTTAATAGTTCTTGATAATCAATTACATCCGCTACGAATGCCCAAACAACGATGTTAAACATACCGAACCCTAACATAGCGATTGCGGTAAATCCAATAAACACCCACATATTTATACCTTGTAAAAAGTATAAAGCTATATAAGTAATGGCAGCTGCAGAAACACCAACAGAGGCAATTTCTTTTTTACCAAATTTAGATGTTAATGTTTTTACAAATGGAGCTAATACAAACACGGCAATCGCTTGAAGCATACCGACGATACTTAAAGCTAAAGTACTTGCAAAATAGTCTTTGAACAAGTAAACATTGACCGTACCGATTAACATTTGAGTAAGCATAATTAATAAAGATGAAGTAAGAATCCATAGTAAAGGTTTGTTTTTCCCTAAACCTTTTAACGTTATTTTTAAATTCATTTTTTGTTATTTATTTTCAGCAATCGTAATTCTCTCTGTCGTTAAATTATAACAAAGCATATAACATATGATTGCTAAAATACCAAGTCCGATTGCTCCCCAGAAGAAACGACCACCATCAGGCTGGTTATCTACGAAAAATAGAATCGGAACTAATGCGCTTAATATTAATCTAGCCATCATAGAACCAACTGTTCTCCACGTTGATAAAGTAGAACGTTCAACTGGAATAGCTGTCATAACAGAAGTCATAGAACCATATGGAATGTTTACAGTACTATATAATGTACCCCATATGATATACGTAACAGTTCCATAAATCATATAGCAGTTTTCTGTTTGACCAGGAAAATAAATAAACTGGGAAATACCTACTATTACAAGTGGGAATGACATTCGGAAAATCCACGGTCTAAACTTACCATTTTTCGTGGTTTTTCTTGTATCAATGAAACGTCCCCAAGTTACATCCACAAATACATCCTAAATACGGGCAAACATAAACAAACCACCGACAATGGCAGCGCTTATCCCAAAAACGTCTGTATAATAAACCATTAAATAAGAGCCAACAAAGAAGAAAAAGTCATTACCTCAATCACCAAATAAATAACCAAATTTATCTCTCAATCCGAACGGAAGAGTTGCTTTTTTTGTGTGCTTTCAGTCACTTCTGAATATACTGTACTCATGATAATTCCTCCTAATAAGCGTTTACAAAAAAATCTTATTATACTAGTATGCAGCATTTTTTATTTTTAAAAGTTTATATAAGATAAAATTTGTTTGTTAGTATGTATTTTATATATGAAACTTCTTATCTCTGATTTAATTGCAAAAAAGAAATTTCTATGACAAATCATAGAAATTTCCAATAGTAGACAAAGTTTTATATAATTCTCCTCTGTTATTAAAGTATTCTGAAAAGGGACTGTCCGGTGTTATTAATCGATTCCATAAACGCATTGGTTCTATAATATGTCTCCGTACAATATTATCAACATGTTCAACGTTTCCTTGTTCTAAACAATCTACCATTTCTCTATGCTCTTCAACTGCTTGAGCAAAAGAGTTTTCCAATTCAGAAAGTACCCGTATTCGATTATAATGAGTACTTAATCGAGTAATTGAGAACCAAATATTTTCTTTCCGTACACCTTTAAAAATAATACGATGAAATTGAGTATCAAGTCTATGGAAGTCTCGCTCTCTACCGTCTTGACTTACCATCAACTTTTGAATCGCCAAATTGTTCTTCAATTCTTGTAAACTTTCTTTCGGAAAACTTTCACATGCTAATTTAACAATTTCTTTTTCCATAACAAAACGCATAAATGCTGCTTCTTCAATCAACTGAATATCAATTTTCGATACATAGGTACCAACTTGAGGGATCACCTCAACAAGATTTTCTTCTCTCAATTTGCCTAGTACTTCACGAATCGGTGTTCTAGAAATTTCAAGCTTTTGAGCTAAATCGATTTCGCTAATAACTTGACCTGGTTTTAATTCTAAAAACATAATTGCATCACGAATCACTCTATAAGAGTAATCTTTATTATTTTCTCCTGCATTTCTTGGTGGTATAGTAAACATCTTTTTTTGCACCCCGACATTTAATATTTAACAAAAAAACAATAATAATAGATTTTTAGATAATTATAGATAGCGGTTTCATTTTTAATGAAAGCGGTTTACATATTAAGTATACTAGCATACTATACTGATTTTGTACAGATATTTTATGAGAAATGTCCACCATTTTAAGGTTTTAACATTTAGGAAAAAGCGATATCCTTACTGGATACCGCTTAATAAACGATCCTATTTATGTAAGCTTCCAGCCGGATTCGAACCGACGACCCCTTCCTTACCATGGAAGTGCTCTACCTACTGAGCTATGGAAGCATGGCTCCGCAGGTAGGATTCGAACCTACGACCAATCGGTTAACAGCCGATTGCTCTACCACTGAGCTACTGCGGAATAGAACTAAATTTTTGTATGCGAAAAGCCTGGCAACGTCCTACTCTCGCAAAGGTAAACCTTCACTACCATCGGCGCTGAGAAGCTTAACTTCCGTGTTCGGGATGGGAACGGGTGTGACCTTCTCGCTATCGTTACCAAGCTAATTTTTGTGCTTATTTAATATTATACTAATTAAGCTAAATAATCAAGAAAATTTTTCGTTCTCTCAAAACTAGATAACGTAAGGCTAAAAACCAAGTTCTACTTATTTGTCTAGCTTCGGCTCGTAGCGACTAGTGCAACTTTGCTTTCCTTCCTCGATAATGCTTTCGCATTATCTCGTGCGATTAGAATTCGTAGTAGCATATTCAAGCACTACGAA
>NZ_JAACYS010000041.1 GCF_009996845.1 Pallidibacillus pasinlerensis
CTAATTAATAAGGAAGCAAGTACAGTAAGACAGAGAAAAAGTGCAAAATACTCCCCACTAATACAAATATATGCCAAATCGCATGATGATATTTAAATCCTCTCCATACATAGAAAATCGCTCCTACGGTGTAGCATAAACCACCAATCACTAACAACGTTAATCCGCCTGATGCTAAGTTTTCCGTTAAAGGCTTCCACACGAATACGACTAACCATCCCATGATGACGTAAAGTAAGGTCGATAAGAATAAAAACTTACGAACGAAAAATACTTTAAAGATAGTACCTCCAATAGCAAGTCCCCATACGATTCCGAATAAAGTCCAGCCTTCCCAACCTTGCACAGCAATAAATAGGAAAGGGGTATAGGACCCAGCTATAAAATAATAAATCGCTGAATGGTCTAAAATCTCAAACACATTCTTTGCTTTTCCCTTTGGAAGTGCGTGTAGAAAGGTGGAGGATGTATATAAAAAGACCATTGTAGAACCAAATAATGTAAAACTAACAATATGCCAAGCGTTCCCGTATAGAGATGAAAATACAATTAGTAAGACGAGAGATGCGATGCTTATTAAAATTCCGATTCCGTGCGTAATGGAGTTTGCTATTTCTTCTCCTTTTGTGAATGTATGTGTGTTTGCCATTTTCATCATTCCTTTTAAACGTTTCTTTTCTTTTTTCATGTGTTCTTTAATCATACTTGATTTGGTCATGAAATTGTATGAATAAATAATGGAATTGACTACCTTAAATATATAATGTTTTTAAAAAGAAGAAAACATTAACGGTAGAGATATTATTTTATTAAAATTCTTACTACATTTTATTGAATTCTTTGGTTTCGTACGGAAAGATGGTAGAATGAAAAAGAAATGATTACCCGATGTAAGTGAGGGAAGAGATTATGTCAAAAGTGACAATTAAAGATATACTAAAAAAGTTTAATTTAGAACTAATTAGTGGTGAAGAAGGAATTGATCGACCAGTTACAACAAGTGACCTATCAAGACCCGGATTGGAAATGGCTGGATTTTTTGATTATTATCCACAAGAACGTATCCAATTGTTAGGAATGACGGAATTAACCTTTTTAGAAAAATTAAATGACGAAGATCGAAAAAATCGCCTGCAACGACTTTGTACAGATATCACACCGGGCATTATTATTACAAGAGGTTTGGAAGTTCCAGAAGAATTAATTGAAGCATCTGAACGGGAATCTGTACCTGTCATGCGTACGAAATTGACTACAACGAGAATGGTTAGTCATCTGACGAACTACCTAGAATTACAATTAGCTCCTACAGTTGCAGTTCACGGTGTCCTTGTCGATGTTTATGGTGTCGGGGTGTTAATCACGGGTCAAAGTGGTGTTGGTAAAAGTGAAACGGCTTTAGAGTTAGTAAAACGAGGTCATCGCCTTGTCGCCGATGATTGTGTTGAAATTCGTCAAGAAGATCAAGATACATTGGTTGGTAACTCCCCTGCTTTAATTGAACATTTACTGGAAATCCGTGGTTTAGGGATTATTAATGTGATGACATTATTCGGAGCCGGAGCGGTTCGTTCTTATAAACGAATTACGATGTGTGTCAATTTAGAAACATGGGATAAGAACAAGCAATATGATCGCTTAGGTTTAGATGAAGAAAAAATGAAAATTTTCGATGTGGAAATTCCGAAGTATACGATTCCGGTTCGTCCAGGAAGAAACTTAGCGGTTATTATTGAAGTAGCTGCCATGAACTATCGTTTAAAACGGATGGGTGTAAATACCGCACAAGAATTCACAACAAGACTAGAGGAAACAATTCGGGATCGAGACGATGATTAAAGGATTAATAGCAGAGACTAAAAAAGTAGAAAAGGTTTCTGCTATTTTTTTATATATAAATTGGCGAACGAATCCATACGCTAATTTGTAGGAGTATTCTTGATTTAAAAAAACAGCATTATTTGCTACAATGAACTTGTTTATTTTTTATATTTGAGGAGGCGAAAGAAACGATGCTCTATAATATTACGCCTTTAGATCGAGTTGCTTTTGAGATATTTGGCTACCCAGTTTATTGGTATGGAGTAATTATCGCAGCAGGAATTGTTGTTGCATACTTATTAGCTACAAGGGAAGGGAAGAAACGTGGTCTTCCTGATGATACATTTGCTGATTTATTAATTTTTGCGATACCTATTTCGATTATTTGTGCAAGAATTTATTACGTTATGTTTGAATGGGAGTATTATGCACAAAACCCAATTAAAGTTTTTGCAATTAATGAAGGTGGCATAGCTATTCATGGTGCTTTAATTGGAGCAGTGTTAACGGCAATAGTCTTTTGCCGCGTGAAAAAAATCTCCTTCTGGAAAGTAGCTGATATAGCTGCCCCAAGTATTATTATTGCTCAAGCAATTGGACGTTGGGGAAACTTTATGAACCAAGAGGCCCATGGCGGTCCAGTTACCCGTGAGTTTTTAGAAGGCTTGTTTTTACCAGAATTTATCATTAATCAAATGTACATAGATGGACAATACTATCATCCTACATTCTTATATGAGTCACTTTGGAATATTGCTGGATTTGTTATTTTGATTTTATTAAGACGAATAGCGGTGAAACGAGGCGAAATCTTCCTATCCTATGCGATTTGGTATTCTGCGGGACGTTTTTGGATCGAAGGTTTACGGACCGATAGTTTATACTTATGGAGTACGGATATTCGCATCGCACAATTAGTTTCTGTTGTTACTATTGTTGTGGCGCTTGTTTTAATTATTTATCGTCGGAAAAAAGTGAAGGACTTGCCGCTTTATAAAGAGGCGTAGTTAGTGGGAGTGGGATGATCTCGTAGACAAAAATGAGCTGCAAAGTTGGCTGAAGTGTCTCCGATGGTGGTTGTCGCGGACAAAATGGGTTGGAAAATGTCCTGAAATGTCCTCGAGACAGGTTGTCGGTGACAAAATGAGTTGAGAGAAGGCCTGAAATGTCCCCGAGACAGGTTCTCATGGACAAAATGAGTTGAGAGAAGGCATGAAATGTCCTCGAGAGTGGTTCTCGGTGACAAAATGAGTTGAGAGAAGGCATGAAATGTCCTCGAGACAGGTTCTCGGTGACAAAATGAGTTGAGAGAAGTCTTGAAATGTCCTCGAGACAGGTTCTCGGTGACAAAATGAGTTGTGAGAAGTCTTGAAATGTCCCCGAGACAGGTTCTCGGTGACAAAATGAGTTGAGAGAAGGCCTGAAATGTCCCCGAGACAGGTTCTCGGTGACAAAATGAGTTGAGAGAAGGCCTGAAATGTCCTCGAGAATGGTTCTCGGTGACAAAATGAGTTGTGAGAAGTCTTGAAATGTCCTCGAGAGTGGTTCTCGGTGACAAAATGAGTTGAGAGAAGGCATGAAATGTCCCCGAGACAGGTTCTCATGGACAAAATGAGTTGAGAGAAGTCTTGAAATGTCCTCGAGACAGGTTCTCGGTGACAAAATGAGTTGAGAGAAGGCCTGAAATGTCCCCGAGACAGGTTCTCGGTGACAAAATGAGTTGAGAGAAGGCATGAAATGTCCTCGAGAGTGGTTCTCGGTGACAAAATGAGTTGAGAGAAGGCCTGAAATGTCCCCGAGACAGGTTGTCGGTGACAAAATGAGTTGTGAGAAGTCTTGAAATGTCCTCGAGACAGGTTGTCGGTGACAAAATGAGTTGAGAGAAGGCCTGAAATGTCCTCGAGACAGGTTGTCGGTGACAAAATGAGTTGAGAGAAGGCATGAAATGTCCCCGAGACAGGTTCTCGGTGACAAAATGGGTTGAGAGAAGGCATGAAATGTCCTCGAGACAGGTTGTCGCGGACAAAATAAGCGGGAAAAGAGCTTGAAATGTCCTCGAGAGTGGTTCTCGGTGACAAAATGAGTTGTGAGAAGTCTTGAAATGTCCTCGAGACAGGTTCTCGGTGACAAAATGAGTTGAGAGAAGGCCTGAAATGTCCTCGAGATCGGTTCTCATGGACAAAAAGAGTAAAAAAACTATATGTAATGTCTTTTTGAGGTTTCAAAAGGACGAAGCGGATTAAAAGTCAGCTTGAAATGTCTTTTACTGAGCTCAAAAAGGACTAAGTGCGTTGATCACCAGCTACCAGCTCGAACTTTCTTTTAACAATATGCTATATCCACAAGCAATCAATCCCGATTCTTCTCGAAAAAACAAAGAAAGGACCGAAACAATGCAAAGTAAAGTAGACACAATACTATTTGACCTAGATGGAACGTTATTGAATACATACGAACTGATTCTTCAATCATTTTTAGCAACGTTTAAACATTTTGGTTACAATCACATAACTAGGGAAGATTGTATTCCTTTTATCGGACCGACATTAGAAGAATCTTTTGCATCAGTTGCACCGAAAAGCCAAGTTGCAGAGATGATTGCATACTATCGAAAATTTAACGTAGCAAATCATGATGATCTCGTTACTGAATTTGATGGTGTGGACGAAGCGGTAAAAGCTTTACATGAAGCAGGCTACAAACTTGCGATTGTTTCCACAAAAGTAAGAGATACGGTTTTAAAAGGACTAGATAAAATCAATCTACGTCAATATTTCCCTGTCATTATTACGTTAGATGAGGTGAAACATGCTAAGCCACATCCTGAACCACTAAATTTAGCGATGGAGCTTCTTCAATCTAGACCAGAACAGACAATAATGGTTGGAGATTCTAATCATGATATCGAAGGTGCAAAAAATGCGGGTACCTTATCTGCAGGTGTTGCTTGGTCGATTAAAGGAAGAGACTTTATTGAAAAACTAGAACCGGATTACATTTTAGATAATATGAAAGATTTATTGCCGATTGTCGGAGTGAAGGAATATGCGAAGAACTGAACGGTATCCAGTCAAAGGACCGAATTCTTTATGGCAAATATATAAGACGGTACCCTTTTGGAAAATAGTTAAAAACGTAATTGTCATTGAAATTGCTCGTTTTACTCCTTTTTATAAGTGGAAAAATTGGATGTACCGAAAATTATTAAAAATGCAAGTGGGCGATAAGACTGCTTTTGCGTATAAAGTCGTTCCGGATATTATGTTTCCTGAAATGATTTCTGTTGGTCGTAATTCTATCATCGGCTATAATACAACAATTCTCGCCCATGAATATTTAATTAATGAATATCGTCTCGGTGAAGTGAAAATCGGTGACAATGTAATGATTGGTGCGAATTCAACTATTTTGCCTGGAGTTGAAATTGGTGATGGTGCAGTTGTATCAGCAGGGACGCTCGTCCATAAAGATGTTCCAGCTGGTGCAATGGCTGGTGGGAATCCGATGAGAATCATTTACACAAAGGAAGAAATGGAAGAACGAAAGAGAAAAGAGTCTATTAAAAATACATAAGGTTTCATTTGAAAACATTAAAACTTGCATCACAATTTCAAGTGTGACAAAAATTACCAAATTCATGAATCAATTAAATGCTAAACCCAAGTATGCTTGGGTTTTATTTTTTACAAAAAACAAGTGTTGTTCTCATTAAGTCTGCTATTCTTTTTGTTATCAAAGTGTGTTAAAATGTAAAATTGTACTACAATGTCAAAATAGTATAGTTATATAATTATAATAAGAAATCAATAAAATTTTTTCGTTATATAAACGGTTAATAATACAGAAATAGTAATTTATTGAATTTAAAAAAAATAGCAGTGGAGGATCATTTGTGAAAAATCATATGGGGAATAATCATTTACACAATAAAATATTGACTTTCAATCCTTCCGGCGAATTCTACTTTTTGAGAGGAATCGAAGCATTTCAAAAAAACAATTTAGCTTTATCTAAAAAGTATTTGACACGGGCTTGGCAATTCGAACCTAATGAACCAGTCATTGCTTGCCAATTAGCAATTGTACATTCTGAACTTGGTGAGTATGACCGTTCCAATGAAATCTTATATAAAGTGCTACATGAAATTGAACCATATATGTATGAATGTCATTATTTTCTAGCCAATAATTATGCGTACATCGGCATGTATAATGAAGCTGTAGAACATGCGAACATGTATTTAAAACTAATGCCGAATGGTGAGTATGCTGAAGATGTGAGAGAATTGTTGGACATTATCTCCTTTGAAGCAGACAATTTAAAAACATCCATACTAACGATGGATGAACCGTATGAAGAAGAAATTATTACGAGACAAGAACAGGCGAAAAAGCTATTAGAACAAGGTAAGTTTGATGATGCAATTGAAAGATTCAACGATATGATCGTGGATTTCCCAGATTATTGGCCTGCATACAATAATTTAGCTTTAGCCCATTTTTATAAAGGTGAAAAGGAAGAAGCACTTAAAATTGTAGCTAAAGTTTTAGATGAAAATCCTGGTAACTTACACGCATTATGTAATCTCACCGTATTTTATTATTATGAAGGAAAAGATTATAAGCCGTTATTAAATTCGTTGAAAAAAATCTTTCCGATATCAGCGGATCATCGCTTTAAATTGGCTGTTACCTTTGTAATTTTAAAACAGTATGAAGAGGCCTATGCATGGTTTAAAAAAATGCTTATTCATGACCAAATTGATTCGAGTTTTTACTATTGGTTTGCTTATGCGGCGTATTTTGTCGGTAAAGAACAACTTGCTGAAAAAGCTTGGAAAAAGTTAATGTTGGTTCAACCTGAAAAAGAAGGTATGGAACCTTGGAAACATAGTTAATTTATACAAAGACAACCTAAGTTACATTGTTCGAGGCTTTTTATTTATATAGTTTAACCTTTAAAGGTTATAATATAGTTAGCATGAACATTTGAGGAGTGAAGACAATGTCTGAAGAAAAAATTTATGATGTTGCCATTATCGGTGCCGGTCCTGCCGGTATGACAGCGGCAGTATACACATCACGAGCAAATTTATCTACATTAATGATTGAACGTGGTGTTCCTGGTGGTCAAATGGTGAACACTGGCGATATCGAAAACTATCCTGGTTATGACTTAATTCAAGGTCCTGAATTATCAAATAAAATGTTTGACCATGCGAAAAAATTTGGTGCTGAATACGCATATGGTGATATTAAAGAAGTTGTGGACGGTAAAGAATATAAAGTAATAAAAGCAGGTAACAAGGAATTTAAAGCTAGAGCAATTATTATTGCCACTGGTGCCGAATATAAAAAATTAGGTGTACCAGGTGAAGCGGAACTTAGTGGTCGCGGTGTTTCTTATTGTGCAGTGTGTGACGGAGCATTCTTTAAAAACCGTGAACTAGTTGTTGTTGGTGGTGGAGATTCTGCGGTTGAAGAAGGTGTTTACTTAACTCGTTTTGCAGATAAGGTAACAATTGTTCACCGTCGTGACCAATTACGGGCACAAAAAATATTACAAGATCGTGCTTTTGCTAATGAAAAGGTTGATTTTATCTGGAACCACACAGTTAAAGAAATCAACGGTAAAGATGGAAAAGTAGATAGTGTTACGTTAGTAAGCACTGTTGACGGAACGGAACAAGAATTCGCTTGCGACGGAGTCTTCGTTTATATCGGAATGGTACCATTAACAAAACCATTCGAACACTTAGGAATTACAAATGAATCAGGCTATATCGTAACGAATGAATTAATGGAAACAAAGGTTCCTGGTATTTTCGCTGCGGGAGACGTTCGTGAAAAACAACTTCGCCAAATTGTTACAGCAACTGGTGACGGTAGTATTGCAGCTCAAAGTGCTCAACATTATGTTGAACAATTGTTAGAAGAATTAAAAGCAGCTGAAGTAAAATAAAATTATAGCTGTCCATTATGGGGCAGCTTATTTTTTTAAATAAATAAACTGTTTGAAAATCGTTCTGGTTTACAAACAATTTGTGAAACGTAACTCTTGCTTAACGCTGTTGTAACAATTGTGCAATAAAAATTGAGTAATATAATAATTAGAAAATACCCCCTTTAAAATAATTAGTTTGTTTTGCACAGGGAACCGCCCTGTGTTTTTTTTATTTGCTAAATTTCAGCATGGTTTTTTAAAAAGCTAGCTGATTATAAAGGGCATCCGATCAATTATAATCATCTTAAAATCCCCCCTTTTTTTCCAAAAGTTACATAATGAATTTTTACCCAATTTCTTTCATGTTACAAAAAGACAAGGTATAGTATATAATTGAGTTATAATTTATTTTAAAATGAACTTTTTATTATGATCACTCATTTAATAAAATGAGTTGAACTTTTTGTTCAAACTTTGAGGTGGTAACATGCAAAGGGTAGCAAATTGTATATATGTAAAAGATGGTCAAGTTTTATTATTACAAAAGCCTCGTCGTGGTTGGTGGGCAATTCCAGGTGGAAAAATGGAACCAACAGAAACGGTAAAACAGGCTGTTTCTCGAGAGTATTGGGAAGAAACAGGAATTGAAATAAAAAATCCCCAGTTAAAAGGAATTTATACCTTTTTAATGAAAAATGATGAGGGACAAATTCGCGAATGGATGATGTTTAACTTCTTTACTAATAATGGAGAAGGAAATCAAAAGGAAGTCACTGACGAAGGAATATTAAAGTGGCATCCAATTGATCAAATTGAACAATTACCAATGGCTGAAGGTGACCGCTTTATTATCCAGCATGCAATTGAAGGTAGAGACGTTGCCTTTGGTGCGTTTAATTATACCGAAGACTTCCAACTTCTTTCATATAAAATTGATAAATAGAATATATAAACGTTTTGAAAAAATCTTTTAAGAGCTTAGGATGGTGGTAACGAAATGGAATATTCACATGAATTACAAATAGCAATAATAACAGGGATGAGTGGGGCTGGAAAAACAGTTGCCATTCAAAGTTTTGAAGACCTTGGTTTTTTTTGTGTCGATAATTTACCACCGATGTTATTACCGAAATTTTTAGAATTAATGCGTGAATCGAATAGTAAAATGAATCGAGTTGCTTTAGTAATGGACTTACGTGGTCGTGAGTTTTTCGATCAGTTATTCCAAGTACTCGATGATTTAGAAAATACTTCTTGGTTAACTCCTCACATCGTCTTTTTAGATGCGGATAATGAAACATTAGTTAGAAGATATAAAGAAACTCGTCGTTCCCACCCTCTATCTAAGAATGGTCTACTTCTTGATGGAATCCAACAGGAACGTAAATTGTTAGAAACTTTAAAAGGTCGAGCTCAAACTATAATTAATACTTCCAATTTAAAGCCAAAAGAATTAAGAGAAAAAATTCAAACAGAGTTTTCCAATAGTAAAACAAAATTATTTACTGTAAATATTGTCTCTTTCGGATTTAAGCATGGTATTCCGATTGATGCTGACCTTGTATTTGATGTTCGTTTCTTGCCGAATCCATTTTACATTGAGTCCATGCGCAAACAAACAGGGTTAAATAAAGAAGTTTATGACTATGTTATGAAGTGGACGGATACAACGAAGTTTTTAGAAAAATTGACAGATTTACTGCAATATATGTTACCGTTATACAAACGAGAAGGAAAAAGTCAATTAGTCGTGGCGATAGGATGTACAGGAGGACAGCATCGCTCTGTAGCGATTGCGGAATATTTAGGGGAAAAGTTTAAGGAAGAATACTATGTACGTGTTTCCCATCGTGAAATAACTATGGAAAGGGTTCAGGTAAAATGATTAAACGTCAACCGAGAATCGTCATTATTGGGGGAGGAACAGGACTCCCAGTTTTATTACGTGGAATCAAGAAATACCCAGTAGATATTACAGCAATCGTTACAGTAGCAGATGATGGTGGTAGTTCTGGAAGACTGCGGGAAGATCTCCACATCCCACCACCGGGAGATGTCCGAAATGTACTAGCTGCTTTATCTGAAGTTGAGCCTTTAATAGAAGAATTATTTCAACACCGTTTTGATGCGAAAGGGGATTTGTTCGGTCATTCTCTAGGAAATTTAATGTTGGCCGCAATGACAAATATAACTGGGAATTTTGCCCATGCGATTCATGAAATGAGTCGAGTGTTAAATGTGAAAGGTCGTGTACTTCCGTCTGCGAATCAAAGTGTTGTTTTACATGCCGAAATGGAAGATGGTCACATCGTTCATGGAGAATCTTTAATTCCAAAGTATGGAAAGAGAATCAAACGTGTATTTATAACACCTGAAGATGTATTACCATTACCAGAAACTTTACAAGCAATTAAAGAGGCGGATTTAATTGTTATCGGACCAGGCTCACTATATACTAGCATTTTACCGAATTTGATTGTCCCTCATATATCGGAAGCGGTGACAAAGGCAAAAGCGAAAAAAGTGTACATTTGTAATTTAATGACGCAAAAAGGTGAAACTTTTGGCTATACAGCTAGTGATCATGTGCGGGCAATATTTGATCATACAGAACCCCAATCTATTCAAAAAATTATTGTAAACAATGGGTCAATTCCGAAAGACGTAAAATTACGTTATAAAGGTGAATTAGCAACACCAGTCGTAATTGATACTAAGGAATTAAAAAGTTTAGGTTTAGAAATTATTGCTGATTCCATTGTGAAGATGGAAGATGGTGTTTTACGACATGATACGCATAAAATAGCGAGGTTAATTTATGAATTAACTTTAAATGAGATAAAAAAGGCGATGTGACCGAGTAGGAGGTGAAGGAATTGTCGTTTGCTTCGGATATAAAAAAGGAATTAACGAACCTCCCACTAGACAATGAATGTTGCGCAAAAGCTGAATTATCGGCAATCATCCGGATGAACGGTTCGATTTCCTTTACCAATAAACGAATTGTTGTTGATGTACAAACGGAAAATGCGGCCATTGCCCGTCGGATTTATTCTTTAATAAAAATGCTGTACGAGGCAGAAGTAGAAATTTTTGTGCGGAAAAAAATGCGTTTAAAGAAAAACAATGTTTATATCGTTCGACTTGTAGAACGGGTGAAAGATATTTTAGCGGATTTAAAAATTGTCAGTGCGGAATATAGTTTTAGTAATGTCATTGCACCGGAACTAATTAAAGAAAGTTGTTGTCAACGTGCCTACTTAAGGGGAGCGTTTTTAGCCGGAGGGTCTGTGAACAACCCGGAAACCTCTTCGTACCATTTAGAAATATATACGCTTTATAAAGAACATGGAGAGGCTCTAGTTAACCTATTAGATGAATTTGAACTAAACGGTAAACTATTAGAGAGAAAAAAAGGGTTTATCGTATATATGAAGGAAGCGGAGAAGATATCTGATTTCTTAAATATCGTAGAAGCCCATCAAGCATTACTCCGATTTGAAGATATTCGTATTGTTCGCGATATGCGAAACTCTGTCAACCGTTTAGTTAATTGTGAGACAGCGAATTTAAATAAAACAATTGGAGCAGCAATTCGTCAAGTAGAAAATATAAAGTATATTGATAAAACAATTGGCTTAGAAGCCTTACCTGTAAAACTTCAAGAAATCGCGAAGCTCCGTTTGGAATATCAAGATGTTACGCTGAAAGAGTTAGGAGAAATGGTTTCTGGCGGAATTAGTAAGTCTGGGATTAATCACCGATTAAGGAAAATTGATGAAATTGCGAATAAACTTCGTGCAGGTGAATCAGTTAAGTGATTTTTTAGCTATAAAATTTAAAAATTTCCATTTTTACCTTTAAATCGTTTATACTAAAAGGAATAGGATAGTTTTATAGAATAATAATTATATGTAATTTGTTCAAGGGGGGAGGATTCAGATGGTAGAAAAACAAGTAACAGTTCAGTTGAAACCTGGTTTACAGGCTCGCCCTGCAGCATTATTCGTACAAACCGCTAACTCCTTTTTATCGGAAGTATTTTTAGAATATGAAGGGCGTAAAATTAATGCGAAAAGTATTATGGGGATTATGAGCTTGGCGATTGGAAGCGGGAAATCTGTTACGATATATGCAGAAGGAAGCGACGAGGAACGCGCGGTTGAAGAATTAAGTCGATTTCTTGAAAAAGAAGAGTAAAGTAAACAATCGGAAGCGTTTCCAATCACTGTAATATATAAACAAATTTTAAGGAGCCGTTACAAGGATATTCTTGTAAAACGACTCCTTTTTTGTTATGCGGAATTACATTTATTTTTCTTCTTTTAAGTTGTTACGATCGATAATCGCATCGATTAAACCGTAGTCTTTTGCTTCTTGTGCAGACATGAAGTTATCACGATCCGTATCTTTTTCAATAACTTCAATTGGTTGACCAGTGTTTGCTGCTAAAATTTTATTTAATTTATCACGTGTTTTTAAAATATGTCTAGCATGAATTTCGATTTCTGTAGCCTGACCTTGAGCACCACCTAATGGTTGGTGAATCATTACTTCGGCGTTTGGAAGTGCGAAACGTTTTCCTTTTGCACCAGAAGAAAGTAAGAATGCACCCATTGAAGCAGCCATACCGATACAAA
The DNA here is from genome assembly GCF_009996845.1 of Pallidibacillus pasinlerensis. Classification (GTDB taxonomy): domain Bacteria; phylum Bacillota; class Bacilli; order Bacillales; family Caldibacillaceae; genus Pallidibacillus; species Pallidibacillus pasinlerensis. The sequence continues at coordinate 12,405 of NZ_JAACYS010000041.1, forward strand.
TTGTTTGGACGTCTGCTTTTACAAAGTTCATTGTGTCGTAGATTGCCATCCCGGCTGTTACGCTTCCCCCTGGACTGTTAATGTATAGGGAAATATCTTTCTCTGGGTTTTCAGCATCAAGGAATAAAAGCTGTGCTACTACGGAGTTGGCCACAGTATCATCAATTGGGCCACCAAGCATTATAATACGGTCTTTTAATAAACGGGAGTAAATATCATAGGCGCGTTCACCACGGTTCGTTTGTTCAATTACTGTAGGAATTAAAGTCATCCGATTTTCCTCCTTTAAAATATGTAATAACGGCTCTAATTGAAATTGTGATTATACGTAATGAAATAATTTGTCAAACACGAAATAGAGCCAAATTTAGTTGTGCGTAACGATTATGTAAGTTCATTCTACACAAAAGGTCAAAAAAGGTCAAATAATAAGAGTTGAGGTTATCTCTTTTAGTGAGCGTGAATACATCAACCAATTATTACCGAAATTGTGGATTTTAAACCTTTTGTACATTTATTATAGCCCTTTTAATGATGAAGTGGAAACTTTTTCTAGTTAATTTCAAATGAAAATCATTTGTTGTTTCAGTGTTCAAAAAACTTAATTATGTTTGTTGAAAATATTTTTTCATAAGTAACGGAAAAATGCAATTAAAAAATTCGAATCTTCTGTCATTTGTAGGTCTAATCATGCATGTTTTAAAAATACATTGATAATAAATGGAAAGCATTAGCATTATAAGCGGATTTACTAATAGACAAAAAAAGCTAACGTTAATCGTTAGCTTTTAAGAAAAGAAGTAGCGCCCTCGGCAGGAATCGAACCCACATTTCAAGAACCGGAATCTTGCGTGATATCCATTACACTACGAGGGCATATATTTTTGAATGACATTTTTCATTATAAAACATTCTGCTTTGTTTTGCAATAAAATTGTAGCCGTTCTATTTTGGTTTGCGTGTGTCATTATTTTAGAAAAAGATATTGGTCAAGATTTATAAATTGGTGAAGAAAAGATTGAGAATAAATAGAAAAGTTTTTACGACAGATAAATAAAATGGTTTAAAATTTTCTGATAAGCAATTACAATATAATAAAGGAGGAAGACTATGGATATGAATTACGGGTTGTTTCAAGAGCAGACGTTAAAGTTAAATATGACGCAAAGTTTGGCACAAGCAATATCCATACTCCAATTAAACACAATGGAGCTAACTTCGTTTGTTGAGGAAATCGCCATGGAAAATCCATTATTGGAAGTAGAGACAAATTTTTATTCGCCAATAGATTACAGACGGACAAAGAAGAAGCGTAAAAAAAATCTGGATGAAAAACAATCCTTTGAAGCTTTTTTACCTAATAAGAAACAAAATTTGTATGAATATTTACAAATGCAAACGATTACCTTTAACTTGACAGACCAAGAGAGAAGGTATTTAGACTTTCTTATATACAATATTAATGAAAGCGGTTACCTTGAGATCGATTTAGAAGATGCATCAAAAATGTTGAGTTTACCGATAGAAATGGGAAAGAAAACGTTGAATATCATTCATGAATTGGATCCGCCAGGGATTGGTGCTCGTAATTTACAAGAATGTTTATTGCTTCAACTAGAAAGTAAAAATCAGCTGACATTAAAGTATCGCTATATTTTAACGAAATACTTTCAAGATTTTGCAGATAAAAAATGGAAAAAAATTGAAGGTGATTTAAATATATCATTAGAAGAAATACAATATTTATATGATATAATTCAAACTTTGAATCCTCGTCCAGGACTTTTATATTCAAATGAAAAAACCGAGTATGCTGTTCCAGATATTATTTTAGAAAAAGATTCCGACGGTTGGCATATTCAAATTGTTGAGGATTTATTTTTAGAAGTTCGTTTTAATGACCAATATTATACAGAGTTAATTAAAGAGCAAGATTCTAAAACGATTGAATTTGCAAAAGATAAATATCGACAAATTCAATGGTTAAAAAATAGTATTGAACAAAGGAAAAATACGATATTAAAAATAGTAAATGTCATTTTAAAAAAGCAAGAAAACTATTTTCAAAATGTGAAAGCCTCTTTAAAGCCGATGACGATGGCGGAAATTTCCGAGGAGATTGGTGTTCATGAATCAACCGTTTCTCGTGCCGTGAGAAATAAATATATTAAAACGCCATCTGGTGTACATGCGTTACGGAATTTGTTTACAAGTCAGCTTTCAACAAATACGGGGTCGAAAAGTTTATCTTCTGAAGCGGTTAAAAAAGAAATTCAAGCGATCATTGATCAAGAAGATAAAACAAAACCGTATTCCGATAATGCGATTGTATCAATTTTGAAAAATAAAGGAATCAACATTTCTCGCAGAACAATTACAAAGTATCGGGAGTCAATGAATATCCCGTCATCATTAAAAAGAAAACGGTATACTGTTTAAATTAAGGAAAGTAGCAAAGTAAAAGATGTTGGAATAAGGAAGGGTTTCGAAATGTTACAATTAAATTTTTATACAAGGAAAGGTTGTCAATTATGTGATGAGGCTTTACTTCTATTAAAAGTATTTCAGTCTACCTTCCCCTTTACGATTAATCAAATTGATATTGAAACGGATGAACGATTAATTGAAAAGTATGGATTATCAATTCCAGTTATCGAATATAATGGGGAAGTGATTCAAGAGGGGAAAATTGACGAAACAGAATTTACTTTATTTTTACAAAACAAATTGGGGAAAAATGGTTGCACTTTGTGAAGTTCTTTGCTATCCTAAAAGTGTAGTTAAGAACTCTTTTTTTTTAGAAGCGGTGGGACATAATTTTAAGTCGCGGGACAAAATACGACCCAACCATAAAAGGGATAAATGAATATTTTTTTACCGATGGTGGGATGTTAATTGTACTCCCGGGTTAAAAATGACCAACGGGGATATGGGGGCATTAGATATGGGTAAGTCTTTAATTGACATTCAAAAAATAATCGTACCCGATATTATGGAAATTATGCAAAAGCGTTTTCGTATTTTGCAAAACATTCAATTTTTACAACCGGTTGGTCGAAGGAGTTTGTCTCAAAATCTGAATATGACGGAAAGAGTTTTAAGAAGTGAAATTGACTTTTTAAAGTCAAGAAATTTAGTTTCTGTAACAAATACAGGAATGAGTTTAACTGAAGAGGGAAAAATAATTCTGGAAGATTTAGAGCACATTATGAAGGAGTTCTCAGGAATTTCTAGTTTAGAAATGGAACTCACCAATAAACTAGGAATTAAAGGATGTATCATTGTTCCTGGTAATGCGGATGAATCCGAGTGGGTTAAATCTGAACTTGGGAAAATGGGAGCTGAGCAACTTTCTAAAATTGTTCAGCCAAAACAAACCATTAGTGTTACTGGCGGAACTACTATAGCAAGTGTTGCGGAAGCATTACCTGAGAATCTCAAAAATAAAGAATTATTGTTTGTTCCTGCTCGTGGTGGTATTGGTGCAGATTTGCAATATCAAGCAAATAGCTTGTGTCAGATTATGGCGAAGAAAACCGCGGGAGATTATATGGTGCTCTACGTTCCTGATCAGGTTACGAAAGAATTATATCATTCCTTTATTAATGATTCGTCAATTCGAGAAGTTTTGTTAAAAATAAAAAGTTCAGACGTAGTTATTCACGGTATTGGCGATGCCATTACGATGGCGAAAAGAAGAAACACATCGCAATTCGAGATGGATATCTTATTGGAGCAGCAGGCTGTTGCAGAAGCATTTGGCTATTACTTCGATGAAAATGGCAAGGAAGTAAATAAAGTAAATACAATTGGTTTACAACTCGAGGATTTACAACATATACCTCATATTATTGCAATTGCCGGTGGTGTTTCAAAAGCAAAGGCGATTAAAGCATATATGAAAATTGCTCCTAAAAATACCATACTTGTAACCGATGAAAGTGCAGCGAAATTGATATTAAAAGGGTAATCCTTTTAAAAATATAAACTTTACTCTTTAAGGAGGAATTTATAATGACAGTTAAAGTGGGAATTAATGGATTTGGACGTATTGGACGTAACGTATTACGTGCAGCGTTAGAGAAAAATACAAAAGAAATTGAAATCGTAGCAATTAACGACTTAACAAATGCAGAAATGCTAGCTCATTTATTAAAATATGACTCTGTACATGGTAACCTGAAAGAAGAAGTACGTGTAGATGGAGAGTACATCGTTGTAGGTGACATGAAAGTTAAAGTATTAGCAGAACGTGATCCAGCTCAATTACCATGGGGCGAACTAGGTGTTGACATCGTTGTTGAATCAACAGGTCGTTTCACAGCACGTGAAGATGCTGCTAAACATTTAGAAGCTGGTGCGAAAAAAGTAATTATTTCAGCTCCTGCTAAAAACGAAGATATTACAGTTGTTATGGGTGTTAACGAAGATAAATATGATCCAGCAAACCATCATGTTATTTCAAACGCTTCTTGTACAACAAACTGCTTAGCACCATTTGCAAAAGTTTTACATGATAAATTCGGTATCCGCCGCGGTATGATGACAACTATTCACTCATATACAAATGACCAACAAATTTTAGACTTACCACATAAAGACTACCGTCGTGCTCGTGCAGCTGCAGAAAACATGATTCCAACAACAACTGGTGCGGCAAAAGCTGTAGCATTAGTATTACCTGAGTTAAAAGGTAAATTAAACGGTATGGCTATCCGCGTTCCAACTCCAAACGTATCTGTAGTAGACTTAGTTGCTGAATTAGATAAAGAAGTTACAGCAGAAGAAGTGAATGCAGTATTAAAAGAAGCAGCTGAAGGAGAACTAAAAGGAATCTTATCATATACAGAAGAACCACTAGTATCTCGTGACTTCAACCATACAACAGCATCTTCAACAATTGATGCATTATCAACTATGGTTATGGAAGGAAATATGGTAAAAGTTCTTTCTTGGTATGACAACGAATATGGTTACTCTAACCGTGTTGTAGATCTTTGTGAATATATTGCAAAAAAAGGTCTTTAATCTAAAGTGACATATTAATTTCATAAAAGTGTTATATTATTTTTAGAATGTGAGATTGCATCCAATGCAATCTAATATATAATATAGATGTACCTTTTTAAAAGGAGGGAGTGGGGAAACACGATTCCCTCTCCCTTTTTCTTTTAGCTTACAACCATTCATGCCAAGGAGGATTCATACATGCCTAAGAAAACGGTAAGAGACGTTGATGTAAAAGGAAAAAGAGTGTTTGTTCGTGTCGATTTTAATGTGCCGATGCAAGATGGAAAAATAACCGATGACACTAGAATCCGTGCAGCATTGCCTACAATTCAATATTTAAGTGAACAAGGTGCTAAAGTTATTTTAGCAAGCCACCTTGGCCGTCCAAAAGGACAAGTTGTTGAAGAACTGCGTTTAACAGCTGCTGGTGAACGTTTATCTGAATTAATTGGAAAGCCAGTCCGTAAAACTGATGAGGCCTTTGGAGAAACTGTTAAAGCTGAAATTGCCGAAATGGAAGACGGCGACATTTTACTTTTAGAAAATGTTCGTTTCTATCCTGGTGAGACTAAAAATGATCCAGAGCTAGCGAAAAGCTTCGCTGACCTTGCAGATATTTATGTGAACGATGCTTTTGGAGCTGCCCATCGTGCCCATGCATCTACTGCAGGAATTGCTGAACACTTACCAGCTGTTTCTGGTTTCCTAATGGAAAAAGAACTTGAAGTATTAGGAAGTGCAATGGAAAATCCAAAACGTCCATTTACTGCAATTATCGGTGGTGCAAAAGTTAAAGATAAAATTGGCGTCATTGAAAACTTATTAGAGAAAGCCGACAACCTTATTATTGGTGGAGGACTTGCTTATACCTTTGTTAAAGCACAAGGATATGAAATCGGTAAGTCTTTACTCGAGGAAGATAAAATTGAATTAGCGAAAGAATTCATGGCGAAAGCGAAAGAAAAAGGCGTTAACTTCTACATGCCTGTTGATGCGGTTGTTGCGAAGGAATTCGCTGAAGATGCTGAATCAAAAATAGTTGATATTAAAGAAATCCCATCGGATTGGGAAGCTTTAGATATTGGCCCGAAAACAAGAGAATTATATGCAGATATTGTAAAAAATTCTGCATTAGTGATTTGGAACGGACCAATGGGTGTATTTGAATTTGACAAATTTGCTGAAGGAACAAAAGCTGTCGCTCAAGCCCTTGCCGATGCTGAAAATACATATACAATTATCGGTGGTGGTGACTCAGCAGCTGCTGCAGAAAAATTCAAATTAGCAGATAAAATGGATCACATTTCAACAGGTGGTGGAGCTTCCCTAGAGTTTATTGAAGGAAAAGTTCTACCTGGTGTCGCTGCTTTAAATGATAAATAATTTCTTAGATCGTCAGACGATATTCAAACAAGCTTAACAAAAAATGTTTAGTAAGGGGAACTGTCTTATGCGTAAACCAATTATTGCAGGAAACTGGAAAATGAACAAAACTTTGCAAGAAGCAGTTCGTTTTGTAAATGAAGTGAAGTCAACTGTACCGAATGGTGAAGTTGTAGAATCTGTTGTCTGTGCACCAGCGTTATTTTTAGACCGTTTAATTCAAGAGACTAAAGGAACGGATTTGAAAATTGGTGCACAAACGATGCATTTTGAAGAGTCTGGTGCTTTTACAGGTGAGATTAGTCCTGTTGCGTTAACAGATCTTGGGGTAAAATATGTCATTATCGGTCACTCTGAACGACGTGAAATGTTTAATGAAACCGATGAGACAGTGAATAAAAAGGTTCATGCAGCATTTAAACATGATTTAACGCCGATTATGTGTGTTGGTGAAACTCTAGAGCAACGCGAATCAGACAAATGGCGTGAAATCATTCATGAACAAGTAACAGCTGGACTTTCCGGATTGTCAAGTGAACAAGTAGCAAAAATGGTTATTGCTTACGAACCAGTATGGGCTATCGGTACTGGCAAAACGGCAAGCAGTGATGATGCAAATGAAGTTTGTGAATATATTCGTTCTGTTGTTGCGGAACAGTTTTCTCAAGAAGCAGCAGAACAATTGCGAATTCAATATGGTGGTAGTGTGAAACCAGCCAACATTGCTGAATTATTGAGTAAACCTCATATTGATGGTGCTTTAGTTGGTGGTGCCAGCTTAGATCCACAATCATTTCTTCAATTATTGGAGGCAGGAAAAAAATGAGTAAATCACCAAAGGCCTTAATCATCCTTGATGGTTTTGGTTTGAGAGATAAAGTAGAAGGAAATGCAGTTGCACAAGCGAAAAAACCGAATTTTGATCGTTATTGGAATGAGTTTCCTCATGCAACATTGCGGGCTGATGGTGAAGCGGTAGGACTTCCTGAAGGACAAATGGGAAATTCGGAAGTAGGCCACTTAAATATTGGTGCCGGTCGCATCGTTTATCAAAGCTTAACTAGAGTAAATCTGTCCATTCGCGAAGGTGAATTCGATAAAAATGAAACTTTCTTAAATGCGATTCAACATGTGAAAGATAAAGGATCGAATTTACACATTTTCGGTTTACTATCCGATGGTGGTGTTCATTCTCATATTCATCACTTATATGCTTTGTTACATTTAGCGAAAAAACAAGGTCTAAAAAATGTCTATGTACACGGGTTTTTAGATGGACGTGATGTAGGACCACAAACGGCTAAACGCTATATTCAAGAAACATTGGAAAAAATGGACGAATATGGTGTTGGTCAATTTGCGACGATCTCTGGTCGTTACTATGCAATGGACCGTGATAAACGTTGGGATCGTGTTGAAAAGTGTTATCGTGCTATGGTATATGGTGAAGGACCAACATATACAGATCCACTTGAATTAGTAGAGGACAGTTATAAAAATGGGATCTATGATGAGTTCGTTATTCCATCGGTCCTTGTAAAAGAAAATGGTGAACCGGTGGCAACGGTGAAAAATAACGATGCTGTTATTTTTTACAACTTCCGTCCAGACCGGGCCATTCAAATTTCTAATACGTTTACGAATAAAGAATTCCCTTCCTTTGATCGCGGACCGAAACATCCTGAAAACTTATATTTCGTATGTCTAACGCATTTTAGTGAAACAGTTGACGGGTATGTTGCTTTTGAACCGACGAATTTAGACAATGTTCTAGGTGAAGTTCTATCTCGTAACGGTTTAAAACAATTGCGAATTGCGGAAACAGAAAAATATCCACATGTTACGTTCTTCTTTAATGGTGGAAAGGAAGATCCATTCCCAGGAGAAGATCGAATTTTAATTGATTCACCAAAAGATGTAGCAACATATGATGAAAAGCCAGAAATGAGTGCTTATGAAGTGACAGATGCCTTAATCAATGCCATCAATGAGGATAAATATGATGCGATCATCTTGAATTTTGCGAATCCAGATATGGTTGGGCATTCAGGTATGTTAGAACCAACCATTAAAGCTGTTGAAGCGGTGGATGAATGTTTAGGTCGAATTGTCGATCGGATTCTAGAAAAAGACGGTGAAGTAATTATTATTGCCGATCATGGTAATGCAGATGAAGTCATTACAGAAGATGGAAAACCGCAAACCGCTCATACAACCAATCCAGTTCCAGTGATTGTAACGCGAAAAGGTATTACGTTACGAAAAGATGGTATATTAGGTGATGTGTCACCAACTATGCTTGATTTGTTTGGAATTGAACAACCTAAAGAAATGACAGGAAAATCTTTAATTGTAAAATAAATCTTATGTCATGTAATTAACGATATAAAAACATAAAGGAGAGATATTTTATGCCAACAATTATCGATGTTTATGCACGTGAAGTACTAGATTCCCGTGGTAACCCAACAGTAGAAGTAGAAGTAACAACAGAATCAGGTGCCTTTGGTCGCGCTTTAGTACCAAGTGGTGCATCAACAGGTGAATACGAAGCAGTAGAACTTCGTGATGGTGATAAAAGCCGTTTCTTAGGTAAAGGTGTATTAAAAGCAGTTGAAAACGTGAATGAAGTGATTGCACCAGAAATCATCGGTTTCAACGTGTTAGACCAAGTAGGAATCGATAAAGCAATGATTGAACTTGATGGAACACCAAACAAAGGTAAATTAGGTGCGAACGCTATTTTAGGTGTTTCTATCGCTGTTGCGCGTGCAGCTGCAGATTTACTTGGTGTTGAACTTTATCAATATCTTGGCGGTTTCAATGCAAAACAATTACCAGTTCCAATGATGAACATTTTAAACGGCGGAGCACATGCTGATAGTACTGTTGATATTCAAGAATTCATGGTTATGCCTGTAGGTGCTGAAAACTTCCGTGAAGCATTACGTATGGGTGCAGAAATCTTCCATAACTTACGTAAAGTTTTACAAGATAAAGGTTACAACACTGCTGTTGGTGACGAAGGTGGATTCGCACCAAGCCTAAAATCAAATGAAGAAGCACTAGCAACGATTGTTGAAGCTATTGAAAAAGCGGGTTACAAACCGGGTGAAGAAGTTTTACTTGCAATGGACGTAGCTTCTTCTGAACTCTTTAATAAAGAAGACGGAAAATATCACTTCCCAGGTGAAGGTGTAGTTCGTACTTCTGAAGAAATGGTGGCTTTCTATGAAGAGCTTTGTAACAAATATCCAATCATTTCCATTGAAGATGGATTAGATGAAAACGACTGGGAAGGTCACAAACTACTCACTGACCGTTTAGGTAAAAAAGTTCAATTAGTAGGTGACGATTTATTCGTTACTAATACTGAAAAATTAGCACAAGGTATTGCACAAGGTGTAGGTAACTCCATCTTAATTAAAGTTAACCAAATCGGTACATTGACAGAAACATTCGATGCGATTGAAATGGCAAAACGTGCAGGATATACTGCCGTTATTTCTCACCGTTCTGGTGAAACTGAAGATACAACGATTGCAGATATCGCTGTTGCGACAAACGCTGGTCAAATTAAAACAGGTGCACCATCTCGTACAGACCGTGTAGCGAAATATAACCAATTACTACGTATTGAAGATCAATTAGCCGATACTGCACAATACTTAGGAAAAAATACGTTCTATAATCTTTCAAAATAAATGGTATGATTCAAAAAGGCAGATCCCATAGTAGTGGGGTCTGTTTTTTGAATGTTAGATTTTTTTATCTTATATATAGTGTTAAATCCCTAGTATTATGATAAACCTGTTCTGTGCCCCAAACTCTTCGAAGTCGACTCCCTCCATAAATGATTCTTCAATTGTTTTGGATAAAATCCCCATGGTAGGTAATACTAAACATGATCATAGTCAACAAGGGGATTACAACGATGATTAATTTTTTTAAGAAAAAGAATAAGCCGACTAAACAAAAGGATACTAAAGGTATTACAAAGGAACCACAAAAAGAAATAAAAAGCCCAAAAACAACAGTAGATTTTCTAAGGGAATCCAATGATTTTAAAGTTGTAGAATATAAAAACAAAAAAACGGGGATTACCTTTCAATTAACTTTTGTGATGTCACTAATAGATGAAAAAATCATGCAAGAAAGTGCAATTTCATATTTATTAGAAGAAAACTTCAGTCAAATTGAAGATCTTCCTCACCTTTTACCGATCAGTGATATGGAGATAACAACGGACCTTTCTCAACTTGAACCAAAGCTTTTAAATGGCTATGTATTATTGACGGTAGAAAATAAAATGGACAAAGTTTGTTTCTTTGCGGCTCAAAAGCATGTGACGAGAGATATAACCATACCGGAAATAGAATTTAGTGTCGTTGGTCCGAAGGAATCTTTTGTAGAAGCGCTTAGTGAAAATTTAAATCTTGTCAGGAAAAAATTACCTATTAAAGAACTGATCATAGAGGAATTTGAAGTTGGACAGCTTTCTAAAACGAAAGTGGCTGTTTTATATCTTGAAGGTATTACTAATGAAGAGGATGTAAATACGATTAAACAACGCATTTCCGATATTGAAATTGATGCGATTTTAGATAGCTCATATATTGGTCAAATCATTAGCGACAGCACTTATTCACTTATTCCGCAAAATTTAGATACGGAACGACCAGATCGGACAATTGCTGGTTTAATAGAAGGGAAAGTGGTTGTGATCGTTGATGGATCGCCACATGCTTTATTAGCGCCGACAACGGTTATTGAGTTTTTTAGTTCCTTTGAGGACTATTTCTTGAATTGGTTGACTTCTTCGTTTTTTCGACTGCTCCGCGTTTTTGCAGTCGTGTTCTCTATATTAATGACACCAATACATGTAGCGATACTGACCTATCATTATGAATTAATTCCTGAAGATTTAATGGGAATTTTATATACATCACGGACGGCCATTCCATTTCCTCCTTTGTTAGAGGCATTGTTCCTTGAACTTACGATTGAGCTTTTGCGGGAAGCAGGAGCGAGACTACCAACGAAAGTCGGACAAACGATCGGTATCGTTGGCGGTATCGTGATTGGTACAGCAAGTGTTGAAGCAGGATTAACAAGTAACGTTTTATTAATTTTAATAGGATTAACCGCTCTTGCTTCTTTCACGACACCAATTTATCGGATGAATAATACGATCCGTATTTACCGTTACCCATTTTTACTGTTAGCCCAGCTATGGGGATTGTTAGGAATTACTTTTGGTGTTTGCTTATTAGTAGCCGAATTATTGCGTACAACATCGCTCGGACGTCCAATCTTGACTCCGTTTTATCCATTGCGTGTAGAGGATTTTAAAGATTCCTTCATACGTTTGCCTTTTAATAGACAATCCAAACGTCCCTATAGCTTAAGAAGCCAAAATAAAAAACGTTTCAGCAAAGATAAAGCAAACGAAAAGAAAGATGTCGATGAATAGGGGGGATTCCTGTGAAGCTGAATGTGCCGGAAAATCGAAAAATAGCCCCCTTCTACATATTTTATATTGTCACATCAGCACAAATTGGTATGGGGGTGTTGGGCTTTCAAAGAATCATTGCAAAAGATGCCGGAGCCGATGGTTGGATATCGGTTATTGTAGGTGGAATTATAATACAAATATTGATGTTTATGATTTACCAAATTTTAAACAAAGTTAATGGCGATTGGTATGACATTCACGCATATATATTTGGAGAAAAATTAAGTAAAGTGTTTTCTTTATTGCTAGTTATATACGCATGCTTCAAGACGATAACAGTTATAAGAGGTTATATTGAAATTGTACAAGTATGGATGTTCCCGGGGTTTAGTTCATTTTGGTTTGGATTAGCCTTTTTGCTTCTAGTAGTTTACGTTATCAATGGTGGATTTCGAACGGTTGTCGGTATAAATGTTTTTTCTATGATCATACTTTTTTTAATCATACCTTTATATTTGTATACAGTCCCTTATGCAAATCCTTCTTTTTTAAGTCCAGTATTTGGCCATTCAGTAGGTGAAATATTTAACGGTGTGAAGGGAATGTCATATTCGTATACGGGATATGAAATTTTGTTATTTGTTTATCCTTTTCTTCAAGAACCCGCAAAATCGAGAAAATGGGCATATTTAGGCTTACTATTTACGACATGTTTCTATTTATATTTAGCTTTATTAACTTTTATGTATTATCCAGAAGAAGTGCTCGATTCATTAATATGGGCAAGTTTATATATGTGGAAAATTATTGAAATGCCTTTTGTAGAACGGTTTGATTATATCGGTATCGCGACATGGTTTATCGTATTACTCCCCAACGTTTGTTTATATCTTTGGGTAGCAGGGCAAATGGTTAAAAGAAGTTTTGCTATTCGGCTAAGAACTTCCGTACCAATTATTGCCGGTCTTTGTTTGATCGTCCTTCCTTTATTAGAAAACCGTACACAAATTCATGGTTTTATCGATTTTACCGCCCAAATTGGGATGTATTTAAATGCCATCTATATTCCGTTCATATTTATCTGCGTCTTCATTGCTTGGAAGGTGAAAAATCGTGAGAAAAAAAGTAATTAATTTAATCTTTCTTTTTTGTAGTTGTTTGGTACTCACCGGTTGTGTAGAAACAATGATTTTAGATGAGTTAACGTTGGTTACTGCTATGGGATTTGATATAAATGAGAACGGAGATAAAATTATTGGGACAGTCAATGTACCGATTTTTCAGAAAGATGAACCGCCAAGAAATAAAGTCATATCTGGCCAAGCGGAATTGCAGAAATCAATACTTCAAATTATGCAAGAAAGTTCCGCCGATCAAATCGCCATGGGAAGTTTAGAAGTATTGTTATTTGGTAAAGAATTAACGAAGAAAATGGGGATTTTAGATTTAATTGATCCGATTACAAGAGATCCAAGGATTGGAACCGCCATGAAATTGGCAGTTGTAGACGGGGAAGTAAAAGATCTTTTAAATGGTAATTATGGTGAACGTGGAAATGCCTTTTTTATTTCAAACTCAATCGATACCGCTGTAGAACATGGGAACTTACCAATGACGAATTTTCATCGGTTTTTAATAGACTTTTACAGCCAAGGTAAAACCCCTTATGTTCCGATCATAAGGAAAGAAAGTGAGAAAGAACTTAAAATAATTGGTGTTGGTTTTTTTAGATATGGAAAGTTAGTGCATCAAATTTCAATGGAAGAAGCTTTTTTTTTCAAATTGTTAGCCGATAAACACAATGCTGGCTTGCAAGATATTGAAATTGATGGACAGAAGGCAGCCATTCAAAATATTCTTTCGAAGCGTGAGTTTCATCTGACTGAAGCTTCCCCTCCTTATGAAGTAACAGTAAAAATTGACCTACATGGTGTTGTTAATGAATATACAGGTGATATCGTTAAAGATAAAACGTTTAAAAAGCTTGAGAAGAAATTTGAAGAAGAAATAAATAAAAGAGGCTTAGAACTAGTTAACAAATTTAAGGAACTCGATATCGATCCGATTGGTTTTGGTAGAGTAATTAAGTCAAAAAATCGAGATTTTGATTATGATAAATGGCGGGATGAATATTATGAGGACTTAAAAGTAAAGATTGATGTAAATGTAGATATTAATGAAGTTGGTATTGTTGAATAAGAAACATTTTGTCCAACACTCGTCTTTCAAGTGAAGGAAAAATTTTTGTAAATCCCATATCGAAATTGAAAGTTAGGATAAAAGTGGGAAAGAAGTGCACTAGCCATAATTCTGCTGGCATATTGCACTTCTTTTTTAGTTCAGCTTGAGATGAAATAAAGTAATCCCTTTGTGTTAATATGAAATTGTTAACAAACAGGATGTATTCAAAAATTTTCAAAGAAATTGTTGAAGTTATGCATCATGATTATGCCGGCTATATTGACAAAATCGGGTGGGACAGACCAAACGATTATAAGAAACGAATTCGGAATTTAAAACGGAACAATTCGCTCAGTACCACTTTATTGTCTGAGATTGTTAATGGTTATTTACTAGATTTTAAAGATCCTCATGTTTATTTTAATCGCAACGTTATGATCTCGAGTTGCTCTTGTTATATATCTTGAAAAATAACGATTTTTTATTGAAGTGTTTTGATGGTGTATCACTTTGTTGCGAAGGTA
>NZ_JAACYS010000042.1 GCF_009996845.1 Pallidibacillus pasinlerensis
TATTAAGAAGTCCTGGTAATAGAGATGGGGCAGGGAATTGAATTGATGGATTCTCCCACTTATAAAATTGGGAAGGCAATCGTTCTTCAATTGCACTTCCCTATTTTACAGTTGGATTATTTGACCTCTGTTATTTTTCTTCTCCAGTTACGCTTGGGAGATACGTAGCAAACTGGTTAGCAATAGTTCTTTGGATTTTGTTATAAGTCTCTTGGAAAATATCAAAACCCTCTTTTTCGTATATCCGCATCGGGTCTTCTTGTTGATATTGTCTGTAACCAATACCTTCCCTTAACCGTGTCATGGCTTCTAAATGATCTGTCCAGAAACGATCAATGGTCGCAAGCATCATATTTCTTAAGTATTGTTCCACGTCAGGGTTGTCGCTAACTTGACGAACTTTGTCAATATATTGTTCCACAAAAGGAGCGATAAATTCTTCGATTTCTTTTGACGTTTCGATCTTTTCAGGAAGTGTAAGTTCCGTATTTGCCAACATTTTTTGTAATAATTGTTCTAGGCGATTTCGTTTTTCTGAGTCCAATTCTTCTTCATATTCTGGAATAAAGGATTCTGTTTCACATTTTATGGCGTCTTTAAGAATATCGATGAACATTTCTGTTAATTGTTCTGACTCGAGGATGCGGTCACGTAATTTATAAATAACATATCGTTGGCTGTTAATGACATCATCTAATTTTAAATTGTACTCGCGAATTTGGTACATGAGTCCTTCGACAATTTTCTGTGTGCTATCGACAAATTCGTCAATCTGATTATAAACGACACGACCATCTTCTTCGACTTGCATTTTCTTTTGGATTTTTTCTAATTTTTCATGTGCATACCGAACGAACATGTCATCTTCTAGTGAGATGAAAAACTGGGATGAACCAGGATCTCCTTGGCGACCAGCACGGCCTTTTAACTGATTGTCAACGCGACGGCTTTCATGGCGTTCTGTACCGATTACATGAAGTCCTCCTAGTTCAGCTACTCCTTCACCGAGAAGAATATCAGTACCGCGACCAGCCATGTTCGTTGAAATGGTAACCATTCCTTTCTGACCTGCTTTTGCGATTAATGCCGCCTCATTCTCGACATTTTTCGCATTAAGTAGCTGATAAGGAATGCCTGCTTTTTCAAAAAGCTCGGCTAGTTTTTCAGATTGTAAAATGGAAGTTGTTCCAACAAGAACGGGTTGTCCTTTTTTATGCCGTTCTAAAACTTCTCTCGTTACGGCTTCGTATTTTTTATCAATGGTTTGGTAAACAACGTCTGGCATGTCAATTCTGATTTTTGGTTTATTCGTCGGAATTGTAATAACTTCCATATTATAGACCTTCAGAAATTCTTTTTCCTCTGTTTTTGCAGTACCAGTCATCCCTGATAAAATCGGGTACATACGGAAATAGTTTTGAATTGTTACCGAAGCGTATGTTTTGTTTTCATCCGTTAGTTCAAGATTTTCTTTTGCTTCAATTGCCTGATGAAGACCATCGCTAAGAGAGCGACCTTCCATTACCCGCCCAGTGAATTGGTCAATCAGTTCAATTTTTCCATCTTTAATAATGTAATCAACGTCTTTTTCAAATAAAACTTCAGCGCGGACAGCTTGAATGACATAATGATAGAGCGGCTGATGTTCAAGGTCGAATAAGTTATCTATGCTAAAAATGTCTTCAACTTTATCGATCCCGTCTGGCAATAAAGAAACCGTTTTTGTTTCACTGTCAAATTGGTAATCTTCATCTCGTTTTAATCGTTTCGCTACTTTACTTGCGATTTTACGAAGTTCTTTATTCCCTGAAGACTTTCCTGCAATAATAAGTGGCGTTTTCGCTTCATCAATTAATACGGAGTCGATTTCGTCGATCAACGCATAATGATAAGGCCGTTGAACTTTAGCGTCTTTATTCATAACCATATTGTCACGAAGATAATCGAAGCCAAACTCAGTACCGATTCCGTACGTTATATCTGCTTGGTAAGCTGCTTTTTTCTCATGCGGTGGCATTTGTGGTAAGTTCAAGCCTACTGTAAGACCGAGAAATTCATGAATTTGTCCGATTAGTTCACGGTCACGCTTCGCTAAGTAGTCGTTTACAGTAATAACGTGAACACCTTTTCCTTCTAAAGCTCGTAAATAACTTGGAGCAGAAGCGACGAGGGTTTTACCTTCACCCGTTGCCATTTCGGCAATATTTCCTTCAGCTAAAGCAAGTCCACCGATTAATTGCACATCATAATGACGCATGCCAAGGACCCGTTTCGATGCCTCACGAACAACAGCAAATGCTTCAACACGGATATCTTCCACAGTTTTACCGTTTTGTAACGCTTGTTTAAATTCCTCTGTTTTCGCCCGTAATTCATCGTCCGATAATTTTTCCATTTCAGGTTCTAATGCATTTATTTTATTCACTAATTTACGATATTTTTTAACGTTTCTTGTATTCGAATCGAAAATATTTTTCTTTAATAATTTCATCATTTGTGAATTGATTCTCCTTACATGAATTGATCATGTGAAAATAAGTAAAAAATACATCTATACATTCTATTATCATACCAAAATCCTTACAACTTGACTATCTTAGATATTAAATGGTAGGAATTGGGACAGGTGTGGGACAGGGGGGTGTGGGACAGGGGGACGGGTTCGTTGTCCCAGTTTGACAAGTGTGCAAGGGGACGTACCTAGTGTCCCACTCTGACAATTATATTTGTTTAGAGTATTAGCTCTTTCGCCCTATTTCATTCCTAACTACCTTTGACTTAAAACACTCTAATTGGTATAGTAGAATTGGATTTTTTGTATTTAAAACCCTTTCAAAGAATAGTAATTTTCCTAATAAAATATTTGAGGTGCATAATATATTATGGGCAAAATCAAAGTAATGACGGTATTTGGGACGAGACCAGAAGCAATTAAAATGGCCCCGCTCGTATTAGAACTGAAAAAGTATCCAGATAAAATTGAATCGATTGTAACAGTCACTGCACAACATCGTCAAATGCTTGATCAAGTACTTAAAGTTTTTGATATCATACCTGATTACGACTTAAATATTATGAAAGATCGCCAAACGCTAGTAGATGTTACTGTGGCTGCTTTAAAAGGGCTGGACGGTGTCATGAAAGAAGTAAAACCTGACATTGTTTTAGTTCATGGTGATACTTTGACGACTTTTGTTGCGAGTCTTGCTGCTTTTTACAATCAAATTAAAGTGGGACATGTGGAAGCCGGACTGCGGACATGGAATAAGTATTCACCATTCCCTGAAGAAATGAACCGACAACTAACAGGAATTATTTCTGACTTACACTTCGCACCAACAGATCAATCAAAACAAAACTTATTAAACGAAAATAAGAATAAAGATACGATTTTCGTGACTGGGAATACGGCTATTGATGCATTGAAAACAACGGTTACAGAATCGTACACAAATCCGATACTTGAAAAAATCGGTAATGACAAAATGATTCTCGTCACTGCCCACCGCAGAGAAAACTTAGGTGAACCAATGCGTCATATTTTCCGTGCCATAAAACGAATTGTAAACGAACATGATAATTTACAAGTCGTTTACCCGGTTCACTTGAATCCAGCTGTTCGTGAAGTTGCCGATGAAGTTTTAGGTAACGACCCTCGGATTCATTTAATTAAACCGCTTGAAGTTATTGACTTTCATAACTTCTTAGCAAGGGCACATATTATTTTAACAGATTCCGGCGGTATTCAAGAAGAAGCACCTTCATTAGGTGTTCCTGTTCTTGTATTGCGTGATACAACGGAGCGTCCTGAAGGAATTAAAGCAGGAACATTGAAACTTGTGGGTACAGACGAAGAAATGATTTACAACATGACGAATACGCTATTGACGGACCAAGCGGAATACGATCAAATGGCAAAATCATCAAACCCATACGGTGATGGTAGGGCATCGGAACGAATTGTTCAAGCAATTCTTTATTCCTTTGGTAAAATTTCAAATCTTCCTGAGCAATTAAAATTGTAGGTGACTGATAAATATTTTTATAATAAATTTGGTAGTGGTTGCGAAAAGTCACTACCATTTTTATGGAATACATATTTTTTATAATTTTGAATTTTTGTCAAAAAATGTCGAGTTTTAATAGTTTGTGCAGCTTGAATAGGGCTAGTAGAGCTTAATTTGTGTTATCTTGTTAATTTTTACTAAGGATGATGGTGATGGGACAACAGTTAAAATCTAGGTCAACGAAACATAAAAAGAAAAAACATAGATTGAAGAAAATGATCGGTTAGGTTCTCCTTTTATTTGTTTTAGGGATTGCCGGTTATGTTTACAGCATTTATGGACATGCCAAATAGACGGTCAATGAAAAAATAAACACAAATATTGAATCGATTGATACAGAAGTAGCACAGGAGAAGTTGGAAAAGAAAGAATTGATCAATATTTTGCTGCTTGGAGTCGATGAACGGGATAATGACGGCGGGCGATCTGATTCGATTATGATCGCATCATTAAACCCGGAAGATGAGCAAACGACCGTTGTTAGTATCCCACGGGACACGTTAGCCGAAATTGCCGGTAAAGGATTTGAAACGAAAATTAATCATGCTTATGCATATGGCGGTGCCGATATGTCTGTTGCTACAGTGGAAAAGTTCCTCGATTTAGATCTCGATTATTATGTGGAGATAAATATGGAAGGGCTGGCTGACTTAATTGACGCCATTGGCGGTATCACGGTTAACAACGAAATCGAATGGATCGATGAAGGTTACTACAAGAAAGGATATCGCTGGGAAAAGGGTGAAATTGAGTTAGACGGGGAGAAAGCACTCGGCTACGTACGAATGCGTCACCTTGACCCGAATAGCGACTTTGGCCGGGCTGAACGGCAACGGAAAGTCATCAATGCGATCATCGATAAAGGGAAAAATATGGCAACTGTCCTGAAATTGAACAGTGTGATCGACGTTTTAGGCGACAATTTGCAAACGAACATGACTTTTGATGATATGAAAAAATTATTATTAGATTACAATCATTTAGCAAAAAAATTTCCAAGGTTATATGTTACAAGGTGAAGATGTGTATATAGATGGGGTTTATTACTATCAAGTTCCTGATGAAGAACTAAGAAATGTTCATAACGCCTTATCAGGTGAAGGCGAATTTGGACAAGAATTGGGACAAGGATTAGAGCAGGAAACCTCGGGAGAGCGGGAGGCATTTAACCAAGGCAAAGATCCCCGCTTCCGATTGAATAGTGGGACAGGGGGACAGGTCCAGTGACCCACAATTTTATGAGTAATATTTGGGGACATATTCAGTTGGCAAGTTTCATGTGAATATAAGACAGGTCTCTTTTCAATTATTGGAAATTGAAAAGAGAGACCTGTCTTTTTTTTGTGATACAAGCGGTTTGTCGGACTGGCATCGACGATGCAGTCTAGTAGCTGTGTGAGAACCGCATATAGAATATAAAATTAGTCTTTTTTATGAAAAAATTGCTTATCTGAGGTTTTCGCACGAAAAATATGATTATCGCACGAAAAAAGAGGAAATCGCACGTAATTTGCAATTTTCGCACGAAAAATCTGCAAATTCGCACACAATTACCGAATTTGCACATAATTAAGGTGGATTTATATAAAAAAGTATATGAAATTGGTCATATAAATTGAAAAAGTCGCTCTAAGGACTATGAATTTTGCTCCTAGCCTATTAAAAAAGAAATTTTACAAACGCAATCGCTCATTGAGTGTTGTAACTCGCTCCTAGACTAGATCTAAACGCTCGTAGAAAACCGATTCGCTCATAGAATTGAAAAGTCGCTCATTAAATCGGACTACTCGCTCCTAAAAATGACCAAATCGCTCGAAAAATCCCGAAACTCGCTCATAGAACAAACGAAAATGATAAAAAACGTCACATTTTTCAAGCCTAGCAATCACAATCTCTTAAATTCAACGAAAATATTAGAAATATGAGACGGAAGGTACAAAATTAAAACGCATCTGTTGATTCTCTGGCAAAATACATGGCAATTTGTCTAGGAAAGGCGATTGGTTTCGTCCTTTTCTTCAATACGTATACGTTAGTGTTGTAGCTACTAATTGAGTGTTCATAATCACCTAGTACATGCGGGCTTCGGTTGAAAGGAATTTTTTATAAAAAATAACCCAAGAATGCGTATATCACTGCATTCCTGGGTTTTGCATATAAAACAATGTAGTATTAGGATCTATTTTTTACCAAAAAAATCATCGGACATTTACTTTATTTCGAGCTCCACTGTATTCAAGGTGATCTTGTAAAATCTGCCTTGTTTCATCCAGAGCTTCTTCATCCAGTTTGTAATAATAAGTTTTTCCAGGCCAATAATCGTCCCCATCTAATGTTAATGATTCAATGTTTAAACCACTTCCATTTAGGGCGTAAGAGATAAAGCTGAAAATTTCATTTGAGCGTAAATTTGTTTTCATATTATCGCCAATGGAATCAATAATTTCTCCGGCATTTAACACGGCGTTAAGTGACTTCGCTTTTTCAAAAACGGCTTTAATCACTTCTTGCTGACGTTTACCCCGTTCGATATCATTATCGTATTTTCTTGTTCGAGCAAAGGCAAGCGCTTCTTCACCGTTCAAAACTTGTTTTCCCGGGCGCAAGTGGATTGCATTATACTCGTCTTTCGAATTTTGCTCAAAGATTTCAAAAGGTACATCGATTGTAATCCCGCCTAACGCATCGACGATTCCGATAAACGCTTCAAAGTTTAACGTTACGTAATAATCAACGGGAACTTCTAATAGATGTTCGACCGTTTCGATTGTCGCGTTTAAACCGCCTTTAGACGAATACGCGTGGTTGATTTTTGTTTCTTTATCTAAATAGGGGATGTATACAAGCGAATCCCTTGGAATACTCAATAGTTTAATACTATTTTCACTTTTATTCAGCGTTGCATAAATTAACGCATCCGATCGTGGATTTCCTAAGCTTTCCCTTGTCTCACTCGTATCTGCCCCGATGATTAATAATGAAAAATTATCCTTCGATGGATCGACAGTGGTTTCGCGTAAAGCGGATTTTTCCCGGCCATCATCTTCGTAGGAGTCAGCTAACATGGATGTGGTTTTTATGTATAAGTAAACTCCGTATGTAAAAACAGCAAGGAAAATTATGAGTAAAGATAAGAGTCCAATTTTTATTCTACGCCGTAAGCGTCTTTTTTTGCGTTGTTTTTTTGAATTTCTACGTGACATAGCCATTTTATTTGTAAAAATCTCCTTTTTGTTCTCTCGAATTCATTATAGCTTATGCTCAATTGAATTGAACAGACCTATCTGGATTGTAACAAAAAAATCTGTATCAATAAAGAAAATAATCAATTTTATAAAAGGATAAAAGTTTGTTTTTAATAAGGGTGCAACGCGGGTGAAAATTTGTTTAGGAGAGGGCAACTGAGGGGAATTAGGGACAAAAAAAGACAAGTGGAGAAAACCGTTTTCTTACCACTTGCCGCTTTTATCGTATGACACCTTACTAACCGTTATAACCATTTGGATGGTTTACATGCCAATTCCAAGCATCGGTTATAATCCGTTCAATGTTTGTACGTGAAGGTTTCCAACCAAGTATATTTTTTGCTTTCTCTGAAGATGCAATTAGAACACTTGGATCTCCAGCACGTCTTTCTCCAATTTTTGCAGGGATTTCTTTTTCAGTAACTTTCCTTGCCATATCGATAATTTCTTTTACAGAAAAACCTTGATTGCTTCCAAGGTTAAACACATCACTTTTTCCGCCATCAAGTAAATATTGTAGCGCTAAAATATGGGCATCAATTAAATCTTCAACATGAATATAATCACGAATACAAGTTCCATCTTTTGTTGGATAATCTTCACCGAAAACAGTAACATACTCGCGTTTTCCTAATGCAGTTTGTAAAACAACAGGGATTAAGTGAGTCTCTGGGTCATGGTCCTCACCAATTTCTCCTGTTGAGCGAGCTCCTGCTACATTAAAATAGCGTAGTGCCACATAACTTAAACCATGGGCTTGTTCACACCATTTCATCATCTTTTCCATTGCAAGTTTTGTTTCGCCATATGTATTTGTTGGCGCAGTTACCATTTCTTCCGTAATTGGAACTGCTTCCGGTTCACCGTATGTTGCTGCCGTTGAAGAAAAGACAATATGTTTTACATTTGCAGCAATCATAGCTTCGAGTAACACTTGTGTGCCATAAACATTGTTATCATAATATTTTAGTGGGTTTTCCATTGATTCGCCAACAAGGGAATTGGCTGCAAAGTGAATAACCCCTTTAATTTCTTCTTTTTGAAATACTTCGTTTAAAAATTCACGATTGCGAATATCTCCTTCATAAAAAGTCGCTTGTGGATGAATCGCTTCCCGATGACCTGTTTGTAAATTATCAACAACTACAACTTCATAACCTTGGTCAATTAATTGATAAACGGCATGGGAACCGATATATCCAGCTCCACCTAATACTAATATTTTCATGATATCAGCCTTTCTTTTTCTATTAATTGCTTTTTCATTATACTATACTTAAGTATAGCATGATTACTGTTTCAATTAGTTGTAGAACTTAAGTAAATACATTTTCTTTATTATTGTGATAAATTATTTTTTTAGTTTATTGATTTTGAGTTCGAATTGTTGAATTGGATTTATAATAAAAAATAGAGGAGGAGCTATTCGGTATAATTTGCTCCATCCTCTAATTTTTCACAAAATATATTATCAAGTTTAAACCACTATAACTTAAACTTCCTTACCGCCTCAAGTAATTCATCACCTAATCGGGCTAGTTCTTCTGCGCTTGCTGCTATTTCTTGCATTGAGCTGCTTACTTGTTGGCTAGAGGCAGCGGTTTGTTCAATTCCTGCAGCTGATTCTTCTGATACCGCGGCTATTTCTTGGATGTACTATTCATTTCATTGCCTCTTGCAACAATCTCTTTGAAGGTTTGTGAAACTTGTAAAATGTTTTTTGATTGTTGTACAACGGAATTATGGATTTGGTGGAAAGCTTCTTCTGTACTCTGGATTTTTTCTGGTCCTTGAGCGACTTCTTCGTAACCAAGTTTCAATGTGCTAGTTACATCGTTTGTTTCAGTTTGAATATTTTCGACGATGTTGGAAATGTCCGCAACAGAACCTGCAACTTGTTCAGCTAATTTACGAACTTCTTCAGCTACAACAAAGAATCCTTTCCCATGTTCGCCAGCACGTGCAGCTTCAATTGCTGCGTTTAATGCAAGTAGATTCGTTTGATCCGCAATTTCTTGAATAACAACAACTAATTTTGAAATTTCTTCGGATTGTTTTGCTAACTTTTTAATTTTAACAACAGAATTTTTAACAACTTCATTTATCTTATTCATTTGTTTTGCTGATTCATCCATTAACTGGCTACCATTTACGGTAATAGAAAGTACGTTCCTTGATGAATGATAAATTTCCTCGGTACGCATATTCGCTTCTTGTAGGCGGTTTGTAAAACCTTCCACTTCTTTAGAAAATTCACCTGCGTTATTTGCTTGTGTTTCAGCACCTGTAGCGAGTTCATCCATTGTTTGTGTGATTTGTTCAGTACCAGCACTTACTTCATTTGAAGTTTGTGTTAACTTTTTACTATGGTCGGCCATTCGTTCTGAAGAACTTGTAATCCGTACGATCATATTTTTCAACATGTTCTGCATTGTTGTCATCGCATTTGCCAGTTGACCAATTTCATCCTTCGTCGTCACTTCAATCGGTTTTGATAAATCTCCTTGGCTAATTGCTAGAGCCTGGGCGTTTAATGCGTTAATAGGTTTAATGATAGAGCGAATGATAAAGAACACAATAATTACACCGATTATAAAAGCAACCATAGTTAGTGTTATAGAAAACGCTTAACAAGAACGTGTGTTCGTGGTATATTTATTTTATGAATTGATTAGAAAGGAGTGTAAAAATGAGTTTAACAGAAGAACTTATCCAATTTTATTCACCGTATTTTAAAAGTAAGGAAGAATTAAAAAAAGCATTGTCTTATGGAACATCATCAATAGATAGAGAGAAAAATATAAAGTTTATCAAAACGGCTGTTAAGAACCATTCCAAGTGCTTACTTCAAATCATTCATGAAATAACAGGTATTATTATTACGCCAAAATATGAGATTCATTTCGCAATTTTACCTTCAGGAGATGTTGCGTATTACACAGTAAATAAAAAATCGAAAAGAAAAGGCAACTTTCAAAGAATTATGGGTATCAAGACTTTACATAACCATTTAATAAAACTCGGAGTCTTAGACGAAAGTATTGGATTTGATATAGTTTTATGTGATTTGCTTTTCGGTGAGGAGCAGTTTGACAAGCTTTTCAATAAACTACAATCTGAAGGAAATCCAAATAATGACGAGGACGATTGGTATTCTATTTCACTGAACACTTCAATGTTGGTTGATGTTGAATTTTCCGTGATAGTTGGGAACGGGGAGATTATTCGTACTACGGAAGGTGAAGTAAATGAGATAGGAAGCATTAGATTTAAAATATATAATTCAAACTTAGTGAGTAAATATCAATTATGGGAAGCGGCAGATGCTTCATCAGGTGATGAGGAGTGGTTGATGGCTCAATTTCTTAAATTATTTGAAGAAGAATTAGAAGCTTGTTCTCCAAAATTCCTTACGCTAAACAAACTATCGATAAAGTCTGAATATCGAAATAAAGGATACGGTACAGAAGCAATTAAAGAACTGATTCGTTTATCCCATATTTTAGATATAGATTATATCGTTTTGCATCCTGCACCAATTGAAAATATTGATTTTAACGATGAATCTAAAATGAAACGTATAGAAGAAATTGACCGTTTAATCGCATTTTATTCTAAATTAGATTTTGATACTTATAGATTTGAAGATAATGATCCTATAATGGTTTTTGATATGAATAGTTTATCAAATGGCTAACCAGGTGTTTTAGTATCAACTTGAAGCAAGCTAAAACTTGTTCAAGGTGATAATTTAATAAAGTATATTTTCATAAATTGGTTGTGGGTGATAGGTTACGAAGTCCCGAAAAACTATATAGTTCATTTAATCGTTTTCCTTTGCCTTGTAAAGTGTATATCTGCATATCTTTTCTAAATAAGTTTGGAAGAGGGGACTGTTGTTGTAAAAAAATTAAAAAATTGAGTAAAATTTATTGACTATACGATATATTCAAACTAAATCATAGTTAAAAAGACCTTAATTAGTACAGAGGTCTTGAAAGGCTATAAAGATTTACATAATTTAATTTAGCGTTTTAATGATATTAAAGGGATGGAGTGATGAAAAAGTTAAAGTGGTGGCTACAAATGAGTATTTGATGGTTATATTTTGAGGTTAATTTCAAGAGTATTCAGATTTGTTGGGATGCAACTGCTTCTTTTTCTGTTTCAACAAGGAAGATTCCGTGTTTGAAAGTGAAAACGTTGATTTTGTGTTGGGAATGTTTTTGTACGAAAAAGTTAGGATAGGAACTATTAAAGTTTCCTATCCCATCTGCCTTTTTATATTACCAATTTCCCGCTCGTTCCGGGCTGTTTTTTCCCAAATAAAATCTTGATCTCGCTCAAGGGATTCAAAGCGCTCCAAAATTTCCTTGTGACGTTCCTCAGAAATTGTTTCTAACTTCTCTAGTCTATTCTGTATACTTTCCTGCTGCTGTTTTACTTCCTTTATCTCACACTTCATCTCTGCAATATCGCTTTTCATTTCTTTAAATTTGCTTTTCATTGCTTGTTGTTCAGTTTGTATAGAACCCACCATTGAAATTAATTGAGATAGCATATTTTCGATACGATTTTCATTCATAATCATCACATCTCCTATCTTCATTATAATCAATTGATGGTAAGAATTAAATGAGTTCAAATAACCAATACTTGGTATGTTTTTTAAACGGTAATAACAAATGGTGTAGTATGTAATTTTATACAAAAGGTGAACTTCTTTTAAGAAGGACAAGGACCTGCTCTAGCACCAAAAATTTTAACCACTTAAATCTCTTAAATAAAAACATGAATATTATGGATGCCTCAGTAACGCGATACGTTGTAGATAGGTAGCCTGGATACAACGATCATGAACAAGTTGAAACTTCATCCCAACTTGAATCGTTCGACCGTTTACCATTTGAATGATCGTTGTTGTTTTTTCTTCACAAGGTCTAACATCATAAATATACTTATTAACAATCCATACTCTACCAAGCTGATCAATCGTTGGAAAGTTCAGTAATACAATCTCGGTAGATGCAGAAAAGACAACTGGAATATGATTTCTTCTGTTTAAAATTGCCCGTGCACCACGAATCGCTCCTTCATAATCGGAACCGATATGTTCAAATGATTTCTGTACAATCTTAAGTGGTGATTTTTTTACTTGAAATTCTTGTTCCTTCTCAATCACCATTGAATATTCAAAACCGTTATTATCAAAATTTGAATAAAAGCTATATGTTTGATTATTTATAAAATAGTTATTGAACATAAATCAATTCCTCCTTAAAAAATTTTTTAGAAGAAATTTGGTACGCAGGGACAGGTCCCGTGTTCCAGTCTCAAGAAGTTCAATTTTGAACATGATGCAATGATACTTCTGACTTGATGACCAGATGCGTATCATGGTCAAAACTACCTTATAAATAATTTTTATTACAAAAAATTTTAAAATAATTCTAATGTTTTATAAAATTCTACATGAAGTGACAAAGTCCTTCTTTTTCCGTAAGAATTTTAGTAAAAAAGTCCCTAATTTTGTCGGATTTTTGACAAATAATTTTTACGGTTAAAACCGCTCATAACAGATCGAAGCCAGTGACCCGGCAACTAAAATCGTAATAGTAGAGAATAAAACACTTTCCAAACCTAATACTTGGTATCCTGATAAAACGATTAACCCGTCTATTATGACAAACAAGATACCGATGTTAATTGGCGTGATTTTTGAAATAAAATAGGCGAGTAAATCTGTTCCCGCCGTACTTGTCTCATAACGAAGCATAAGACCAACTGCAATTCCACAAATGGCTCCACCTAAAATAGCACTTAAACCAATCGGGAGAATGAATTGATAAGGAGAAAGTATGTCGATAAATATGGCGGTGAGAATCATGCCGTAAAAACTCCCATGAAATTGTTTACGATCCTTTTTCCAGGCGTAAATAATGAGAGGAAGGCTTAATAAAGCGGAACAAAGCCCGGCAGGAAATTGGAAATAATATTGTATAAGAAGGGCAATGCCGATAAATCCACCATCCAGTAAATAATGTGGTACTAAAAATCCGTTAACACCAACCCCGAGCAAAAAACTTCCAACAATCATCGCAGCAATTCTTGATAAAATTTCAGACAAGTCAAACCCTCCCTAACGAAGACAAGCTCTCCTTCCATACGTATGAAACAACTTGTGGGAATATGCTGGAACGGGTGGTACATGGGGACGGGTTCAGTGTTTCATTTTCAGTGGTGATACATGGGTGGTGCTACAGGGGGACAGGTTCGGTGTTGCATTTGTGGTGATAAAGGCGAGTTGGTGCAACAAGCAGCCAAATCCTGTTTATCACTTGAAATATGGTATATTGTTTCACCTTGTTTTTACCTAGCATTTTTATCTATCTAGTAATTTCTTTTAAAAATGGAGCGAGAGAACCATGTACCTCTTTTTTCGCTGTAATAGAATATTAAATAGATAGTTTATTAAATGTTACATTCGTATAATATTCATCTGATATATATAAAGAAAGTCAAATATATTAAGGATGGTATTATGAGAAAAATTAGATGGTGGATAGATTGTAAGTTTTTTAATAAACATAAATATAATATTTACACGAAGCGATGTTTTATCTGTGATAGATTACAGGAAGATGAAGCTAAATATGAACAGCAGAGTCAAAATTCAGATAAACATGAGGGAGAAGAAAAGCTCCATTCGTAAATATATTGATAAGGGGGTCCCTGGAATTTTGAGGGACTTATTTTTATGAATTAAATGTCTAAATCTACTAATATAAAATATAGGTTATAAGTGGAACGAGGGACCCGTCCCTGTGTACCACATTGGTTTGAATTGACAGATTTTAATGAATTGTGTATATTTTTTATTAGGTGGATTTTGGAATTTTTTACTAAAGGGGTTTGAATGTTGATGGATCAGGAAAAATTGACTAAGTTAAAAGAACTACTCATGAGTACATATGAAAAAGTTTATACTAATAATGAGGTTACAGTTAATGAGATTTTAGATGAATTAAAAGCTCAGTTAAAAAAATTAATTGTGTAGGAACAGAGTTGTATAGTTGAGTTCCCTAATATTTGACCATCAATTTTCAAAATGGTAGAGAAACATTACTTTTATTATCCTAGTATTATCATTTCTTGAACTCCCTTTTCCTTTTTTCTTCCCTTTCTCCCTTTTACTTTATAGAGATTTTATTAAGTGAGTATATTTTTCCTCAATAAAAAATGGTGTTAATTTCCCTGATTAGAAATTCATATTGTTTTTATTGTCAGTGCCTTGTTGGAATGAGATTAATTTGTTTTTTTTTATAAAAATGAAACGACGGACCTGTCCCCGTGTACCAAAGGAGGTATTGTTGTGCCTAGGAAAGCTAGGGAGCGGAGCCGGAGTGGCATTTACCATATTATGTTACGAGGGGTTAATAAGCAGATGATATTTGAGGATACTGAAGATCGGTGGAGATTTTTACGGACGGTAAAACGTTATAAGGAAGTAAGTGGTTATTTTTTGTATGGTTATGCTTTGATGGATAATCATGTACATTTGTTAATAAAAGAAGGGAGAGAAGGAATTTCAGCAGCCGTCAAGCGGATTTGTTCAAGTTATGTGTATTGGTATAACGAAAAGTACAATCGGTACGGGAATTTGTTTCAAGGAAGGTTTAGAAGTGAAACAGTGGAAAGTAGTGGGTATTTTTTAAAAGTGCTACGGTATATTCATCAAAATCCGATGAAGGCTGGACTAGCTAAAGATGTGTTTGGATCGAAATGGACGAGCATGAATGAGTATTTGGACCAGGTGAACATAGTAGGTGATGTTGTATACGGTAATATTGCTTATGCTGGTTCGGTTCACTTTGAAAAGATGTCTACTACCAACTTAGTTGATGTTGATTTTGCGCTACGATTGTTTGGGCTGAATCGAAATGAGGCTATTATTCGTTTTGTGGAATATATGGAACAGCCAAATGATGATGAGTGCTTGGAAGATACGGTGAAAATGAGATTAAAAGATCAAGATGTGCGGGAGCAATTACGCCGATTAGGGATTGAAAGTGTTAGTGTTTTACAGCAACTGGAAAAAACGGAGCGGGATTCTATATTGGTGGAGATGAAAAAAATCCCGGGTGTATCAATACGACAATTGTCAAGAGTGACAGGAATATCGACCAGTGTTATCCACCGGGCGGGGAAACGGAAAATCGATCAGAATTGAACAGGATGCAA
Source organism: Pallidibacillus pasinlerensis (assembly GCF_009996845.1). Taxonomy (GTDB): domain Bacteria; phylum Bacillota; class Bacilli; order Bacillales; family Caldibacillaceae; genus Pallidibacillus; species Pallidibacillus pasinlerensis. The sequence goes on from NZ_JAACYS010000042.1 coordinate 15,554, forward strand.
CAGGGGGACGGGTCCGGTGTACCAGAAGTTGGAAGTGAAACAGAGGGACGGGTCCAGTGTACCAAAAGGTGAAACACTGAACCCGTCCCTGTGTACCTAAACCCGTCCCTATGTATCAAAATGAAATTAACCCCCACTAAATTTAACTGTGGAGGTTTTTTTGTTATTTGGGCAGCGCTAAATGTTTGAAAAAGTGTTTCATCGAACTTTCCTTCCTGATTTAACATTATATAAACATCTGGATTAGATACATCAATAAAGTTTGTAAAAATTCCAGTCACTCCCCATTTTTCCAATTGTTCAATTGCAAATGGGTCATCAACGGTATAAGGATGGATTTGCAAACCGATATCAAGTGCATTTTTAATATATTCTTCATTGATGGATTTGTAAGAGGGGCCAACCGCAACAGCGTATTTACTAATTTTTTTAAAGGTGTTCTTTGTGGATTTTTTTACCTCATAAGGGGATTGGAGTTTTGTTAAGGGTAAAGAAGGTTCCATTGCATAGAGGATTCGTAAACTTCTTTCATTAAAGGAAGAAATAATGACTTTTCCGTCAGAAACATCATCTAAAAAGCCGTATTCCTCAAGTAACAAAATTAGCGTATCTTCCATATTATTGTATTGTTGAGGGTTTTTCATTTCAATGTAATAGTTCATATCATGACCAAATTCTTCAAAAATTTCCCGTAAAGTCGGGATTGTTAAGCCTTCGTATTCAAGTTTGGCAAAGCTAGGGAATTGCTCATTGAACCATGAACCTGCATCCAATTGTTTCAACTCTTCCAGCGTGTGTAAAAAAACTTTCCCTTTCCCATTTGTTGTGCGATCCAGTGAATCATCATGCAAAGCAACTAAATGACCATCCTTTGTCATCTGTAGATCAATTTCAATATAATCAGCACCTAATTCGTATGCGAGTCTGTAAGAAGCCATCGTATTTTCAGGAGCATAACCACTAGCTCCGCGGTGTGCGAAAATTAATAAATGATCCGTTGTGGGGAGGGTTGCTTTTGTCGTCGAACTGCTGCATCCGGCCAATAAACAAAAAGTAACAAGAACAAAAAGAAAAAATCTCATCACTCACCCCCTTGGTACGGAGGGACAGGTCCGGTGTTTCGTTCCGATCCAGAATATTTTGCGGTTCTTAGGCGGAACGGTGGTGCTGGTCCGGTGTCCCAATCCGATTCTAAAATGATTTCGAACCTTTGTTTATATATTTTATTAGTTTTACGGCCAAAATGTTCGTTGGACAAGAAATATTATTTATTATGAGGTTTGTTGAACGCAAAAAGATAGGGGCAGTAAGGTGTTGTCCCCGAAAGTTAGACTTCTTACTTTGGGCGTGCGGCACCTAGTACTGTCCCTATGTTTCATTTGTTTTAGCGAGATGAGAGTTAAACTCTAGATTAAGCTGAACGATGGGGCCTGCCTCCGTGTTTTATTATCTAGTAGGAATCAGAGCTGTTAGGGAATAGATAAAAGTGAAACGATGGACCCGTCCCCGTGTATCATTCCCGTGTATCATTCCCGTGTATCATTCCCCGTGTATCATTCGAAAAAAGTGAAACGATGGACCCGTCCCCGTGTATCATTCCCTGTGTATCATTCATCCCCACAAAAAAAGGGAACAGTGAACCTGTCCCCTTGTTGCATTTCGAACTGTTAGCTAGAAGTGATACAAGGGACCTGTCCCCCTGTATCACCCTATAATATTATTCACCACGGGCTCTGTTTGCAGTTTCGATTGCTTCATTAAATTGTTTTACTGCTGTTTCGTATGCTTCGTCAACGTCACCGCCGTTGTAGATTGTTTCTAAAGCAGTTTCCATGATTTTACGTCCTTCTGGAAGCATGTCCATTAATGCACCTTGAGTTGCATAAGATGATTTTGTTGATTGTAATTGTTCAACTGTTACTTTTAATTGTGGCATTTCTTCCCAAGCTTCTTTTACAATATCTGTTTCATAAGCTTCTGGGTTAATTGCGAAGTATCCTGTCCCAACATGCCATTTACCTTGAACTTCAGGCGTTTGTAAGTATTTCATGAATTCCCAAGCAGCTTTTGTTTCTTCTTCAGGTTTACCATCGATCATCCATAAAGAAGCACCACCAATTACAACACCTTGACGCTCTTTATCTCCTGGATGTGGTAAGAATGCAATACCTACTTCAAAGTCAGCACTATCAATTACGTCACGGGCACTTGCAGAAGATTGTAAGAACATGGCAACGTCACCAGCTAAGAAACCAGCAATCATGTTATCGCCATTTGTACCGTAGTTCGCGAATGTACCATCATCAACCATACGTTTTACCCAGTTAAGGATAGATTTACCTTCTTCTTCCGTCCAACCGATTTCTGTCGGTGTACCTGTACGACCGTTATCATTGTTTAATAGTAATGCACCTTGGTTAGCTAGTAATTGTTCCCATAACCAACCGTAAGCTTGTAAAGCGAAACCTTTCATGCCATCATTTGCTTCACCGATTTTTTTCGAAACTTCTTCAATTTCTTCAAAAGTTGCCGGTGGGTTTTCATGGTCTAAACCAGCAGCTGCAAATGCGTCTTTATTATAGTACATAACTGGAGTTGAAGAGTTAAACGGCATTGAATAGAATTTTCCATCTAAAGAATAGTAGTTTACAATGTTTTCTTCTAAACCACTCATATCATAACCATCTTCATCAATTAAATCTTGGATTGGTTTAATATTTCCACTGTTAATCATAGACATTGTTCCAATTTCAAAAGTTTGAATCATAGTAGGAGCACTGTCCGTTCCAGCAACGGCATTAAATTTTGTTAAAGATTCATCATAAGTACCTTGATATTCAGCAACAACTTCGATTTTATCTTGAGAAGCGTTAAAATCTTCAACAATACTATTTAATGCGTCTTGTCCAGCACCACCCATGGAATGCCAGAATGTAACAATTTGTTTACCATCTTCTGTTTGACCGCCAGATCCAGAAGAAGAATCACTACTTCCGCCACCACAGGCAGCTAATAGTAGAACAGCAATTAGTGTCAACATAAATGAAAGTTTTTTCATTTCCTTTTCTCCTTTTTTTAAAAAAATTATGTTTATGAAGAGAGTTATTTAATTGCCCCTTCAGTTAAACCTTTTTGTAATCTCTTTTGACCTAGGAAAAGTAGAATTAATGTTGGGATGATTACCGTTACGGCACCTGCCATAATCATTCCCCAATCGTTCAATTGTTCTTGAGTTTGTAACTGTTTTAACCCAATTTGAACAGTTCGAACAGAATCATTCGTCGTTGCCAATAGTGGCCATAAGTACATATTCCATGAGGTTAAAAATCCATAAGCACCTAATGTAATTAAGCTTGATTTTGCCACTGGTAAAACGACTGTTAAAAAGAATTTAAAATCACCAATTCCCTCTATTAAACTAGCTTCCCGTAATTCTTTTGGAATTTGTTTGAAATTTTGCCTTAATAAAAAGGTACCGAAAGCCGTTGCGAAAAAGGGAACGGTTAACCCTGGATAAGTATCAATCCAGTTCAAATCTCTTATAATATGGAAGTTTGGTATCACTGATGCTTCAAATGGAACCATCATTGTTCCGATAAAAATAAAGAATAGTAAATCTCTACCTTTAAACTCCATAAATACAAAGGCATAGGCAGCTAGACTTGCTAAAATCAGTTGGCCTAGCATAATCACAGTAGACACGATAAAACTATTCAGTAAAAATTTCATCAGTGGAAATTTTTCAAAGGCCGCAATATAGTTATCAAATGTTAATGCTGTCGGCAAACTTCCAGATAAAATATCTTGATTCGTCATAAAACTCATCACGATGGCCATCAACATTGGACCAGCGAGAAGGAGTGCAGAGATGATTAGTAAGATATAAAATGTGATTTTTTTACCAAGACTAAGTGTCATTGATAATGAACCCTCCTTTCGCCTACTTTAAATTGGATGGCAGTCATGATTAAGATAATAATGAATAACACAACTGCTTGGGCACTGGCGGATCCAAATTGATAGTTTACAAAGGCTTCACGATAGATGGAATACACGATTAAATTCGTTTCGTTTGCCGGTCCACCTTGCGTTAAAATATCAATCTGTCCAAAGGTTTGGAATGAATTAATAATCGATACTGTTATAACGAAAAATAATGTCGGTGACAGCAACGGTATAGTAATTCTTCTAAGTTTGTAAAAATAGCTTGAACCTTCGATATCCGCACTTTCGTATAGAGAAGAATCAATCGATTGTAATCCACCAAGCAAAATTAAAAAGGTAAAACCGACATTCATCCAAATGGTTGTGACGGCTACAGAAATGAGTGCCCATTTCGGGTCTGTTAACCAACCAATCGGGTCAAGCTCGAACATTTGTAAGAATTCATTTAACAGTCCCATCGTTGGGTTAAATAAGTAGAGCCAGAATACAGAAGCGGCTGCTACAGATACACCCATTGTGGATGAGAAAATCGTTCGGAAAAAGCCAATCCCTTTTAATTTTTCGTTCGCAATTACGGCCAGAAATAAACTAATGATGACCGTAACTGGTACAGTATATATAACGAACAGGAATGTGTTTTTTATACTTTTTAAAAAGATTGGGTCTGTGAACATATTCACGTAGTGTTCCCAACCTACGAATACAGTTGTTGCCCCTTTGGCATCTGTTAAAAAGAAACTTAAGTAAATGGTTCGAAACAATGGGTAGAAAACAAAGACACCAAATAAAATAATGGATGGCAGTAAAAATAGTAAACCTTTAAGTAAACTCTTTATACGGTTTTGCTTATGGACTTTTTCGACTTTTTTTAGATAAGATTCATTCGTCTCAATGATTGGGCTTGTCATACTCATACCGATACAACCTCTTGTCTTTTACCTTCTTGAGCAGATTGAATTAATTTACCAGATTCTGCGTCGAAGAATAATAAATATTCAGGTAGTATTTGGATTGGTATACGTTGGCTGTATTGGATATTCCATTGACCTGTCCATTTTGCTGTCCATAATTCTGAGCCTACTTCGAAGGCAATCATTGTTTCGTTACCTAGTTGTTCTACGTTAACCACTTCGACGTTGTGGATGTTTTCTTTTTTCGTCATTCCTGGGAAAAGATGTTCCGCACGAATGCCTATTTTTAATTTGCGATTTCGTGGAATGTTGGTAAATAATGCTGAGTCAACAGCAATTTTGATATTATTTTCTATAATTAGAAAACGTCCGTCCTCAGAAAAGGCTGCGTCTGCTAAGTTCATTTTTGGCGAACCGATAAAAGTCGCAACGAATAGATTTTCTGGTTCATTATAAAGTGTGATTGGTTTACCGACTTGTTGGATTTTTCCATCATTTAAAACCATAATCCGGTCACCCATCGTCATTGCTTCTACTTGGTCGTGGGTAACGTAAATCATTGTTAGTCCGAGACGTTTTTGTAGTCTACGAATTTCAACACGCATATTTGCTCGTAATTTCGCATCCAAGTTGGATAGCGGCTCATCCATTAAACAGAGTGGAGCGTGACTTACGACGGAGCGTCCTAAAGCAACCCGTTGTCTTTGTCCACCTGATAATTCTCTTGGTTTCCGTTTTAATAGATCGGTTAGTCCGAGCATTTCTGCTGCATCTTTTAATCTTTTTTGTTGTTCCTGTTTATCTACTTTTCTAGCTTTTAGGCCGAAAAGAATATTTTGTTCGACAGTTAAATGTGGATACAGGGCATAGTTTTGGAAAACCATTGATAAGTTTCGGTCTTTTGGTGGTAAGTGGTTTACCGTATGTCCACCTATTTTTAAAAAACCTCCTGTAATGTCTTCCAATCCTGCAATCATTCGGAGTAAAGTACTCTTCCCTGATCCAGAAGGTCCAACAAGGACGAAAAACTCGCCTTCTTCAATTGTTAAATTTATTCCGTCTAAGACGTCCTTTTGTTTATCGTATGATTTTGAAATATTAATCAGTTCAACCTGACTCATACCTAACCTCCTTTTCCAATTCCAGTTTTTATTAAAGCATAATTTTTTTGAGAGATGGCGTAATTGACAGAATCTTAACAATGATTTACAAACCGTTGACTATTTCAACCGTGAATTAAAAAAATTAACCTTTTCTTAACGGTGGGATAGGGCTGCGGTGGTACGGGGCGTGTTCGTTGTCCCAGTGCAGTGGGTGAATCAGGGGGACAGGTCCCTTGTTGCATTGAATTCGTGGATGTGAATCAAAGGAATGGTCCTTTGTTGCATTAAAATACAGGGACAGACCCGGTGTTGCAAAAGAATGCAACGCTGGACCTGTCCCCGTGTATCCAACGCTGGACCTGTCCCCGTGTATCAAAATCTCCGTGTATCAAAATCTCCGTGTATCAAAATCTTACTTTAGCCAGTTTTTCATATATATCGGTATAATTTGTAAAGACTCCTGCTACACCCCAATTTTCGAGTTGTTCAATTTCTTGAGGATCATCGACGGTAAATGGGTGAACATGCAAGCCCGCGTCAGTTGCTTTTTTTACATAATCTTCATCAATGGCTTTGTAATTTGGCCCGACAGCTACCGCATATTCACTAATTTTTTTGAAAGTTTTCTTTGTCGCCTTTTTTGCTTCCTTCTGCGTTTGTAATTGTACTAAAGATAAAGATGGCTCCATCTCATGAATCGTTCGCAAACTTTTTTCACTGAACGATTGAATTAATACTTTTCCAGGCTCGACCGTTTCGTCTAGTAAACCGAATTCATCAAGTAAAGATAATAAGGCACTTTCCATATTCGTATATTGGTCAGGATTTTTCGTTTCTATGTAATAATTTACGTCATGACCGAATTCTTCAAATATTTCTCGTAAAGTTGGAACCTTTAAATTTTCAAAATCGGGATTTGCATATTCTGGAAGTTCTTCGTTGAACCAAGACCCCGCATCTAACTTTTTTAACTCAGCAAGTGTAAAATTGGAAACCTTCCCCTCGCTGTTTGTTGTTCGGTCAACCGTGTCATCATGCATCGCAACTAAATGTCCGTCTTTTGTCATTTGTAAATCGATTTCGATATAGTCTGCTCCTAATTCCTTTGCTAGTTTATATGACACCAAAGTATGTTCTGGTGCATAGGCACTTGCGCCACGGTGAGCAATTATTAATAGATCTTCAGATTCTAGTAGACTTGTTTGATTAATATGGAGGTCGGAAACGGTATTAACAACATTTGTTGTATGACTAGTATTACATCCCGTTATAAATAGTGTAATGAATATAAATGAAAAAGCTAATAAAATTCTCCTCAAAGAAATCCACATCCTTCAGTTTTGAATTCAGCGTATCGGGTTCACATTAATCTAATGATCGAATCCTTGGCTTCACAGTTATTTAAGAATCTCATTAACTGTTCGCTATTATTCTACGAACTATATATTGTCGGCATATTTACTATTGATAAAGGGCGTGTGAATTTTTTGTAAATTCCCGTAGTCTATTAATTTTTATTTGTAAATTTTATGTAAAAGATGGTTAGGCAAGCTGATAGCGATAACGATTGTTAATGAAATCAAAAAAATCCTTTTGATAAAGATCAATATTTTAAAATAAAATAATTCTGTTTCGAGATTCTCTAATTGACATTAACTTACAAACGTTTTATAATGAAAGTGTTCACAAAGTTGTCAAAAACTAGAAACTCTTTTACAACATATGTGGAATAAAAACATGAGGGGGAAATAATTATGAGTCGTTATGAAAATAAAGTTGTTCTTATTACTGGTGGAGGTTCTGGATTAGGACAAGCTACCGCAGTGCGTATTGCGAAAGAAGGGGCAAAATTAGCATTAGTTGACCTGAATGAAAAAGGTCTGGAAGAAACAAAAGCGAAAGTTTTAGAAGTAGCACCTGAGGCTGAAGTACTTTTAGTTACTGCTAACGTTGCTAAAGAAGAAGAAGTTCAAAATTATGTGAATAAAACAGTTGAGAAGTTTGGTAGAATCGATGGATTCTTCAATAATGCAGGTATTGAAGGAAAACAAAACTTAACAGAGGACTTCGGTGTTGATGAGTTTGGTAAAGTAGTCAGCGTAAACTTAAATGGTGTATTTTACGGATTAAAACACGTATTAAAAGTAATGAAAGAACAAGGATCTGGTGCGATTGTTAACACAGCATCTGTTGGTGGTATTCGTGGTGTTGGTAATCAGTCTGGTTATGCAGCAAGTAAACATGGTGTTGTTGGATTAACACGCAACTCTGCTGTAGAGTATGGTGAATATGGTATTACGGTAAATGCGATTGCACCGGGTGCGATTATGACACCGATGGTTGAAGCATCATTACGTCAATTAGATCCAGTAAATCCTGAAGAAGCTGGGAAAGCATTTGTAAGTGTAAACCCAACAAAACGTTTTGGTAAGCCTGAAGAAGTTGCTAACGTTGTTGCGTTCTTATTATCAGGAGAAGCTTCATTTGTAAACGCTGCAGTTATTAACATCGATGGTGGACGATCTTATAAATATTAATTTTGCTATTTTAGTTAAAATTGATTCTTCTAATCTTAAAGCCTCTGGTCACTCGTTGACAAGAGGCTTATTACATGTGGTAGAGATTCATTGTCACAACAGGGGTAAAGGGGGATGGTTTGTAAAAAGGATATGTTGATTGGTGTTTAAACAAACTAAGGTTGGGGATTGCGGCACTTTCTATATTAACTACAATACATCTGTTTAAATACGTTGATAAAGTACTGTAATGAATATCCTGTACCAATGATTTTTTAACAGGAGAATAATAAAACAGAATTTCTTCACTTCCACGAGGTTCGTTTAAGTAGGTAAATAGAAAATGAAAACTTATATCTCGTTCAAATACATCAATAAAGTTTGTGAAAATCCCGGTTACACCCCATTTTTCAAGTTGTTGAATTACATATGGGTCGTCAACGGTATAAGGATGAACTTGTAAACCCGATTCAATGGCATCTTTTACATAATTTTCATCGAGCGTTTTATAGGAAGGACCTACAGCCACGGCGTATTTACTAATTTTCTTAAATGTCCGCTATAAACAGATGGGAATCATGATTGGAGTGCAACTTGTGATCTCATTCCTCGCCTTAAACACGACAGCCGGTATCACCATATTAGGTGCCATTTCCGATTTCTTTAACTGGTTGATGGACCAAGCAAAAGGCGGCGTTGGCTTCGTATTTGGCGGCATTGAATTGGAATCTGGCGGATTCGTATTCTTCTTCAATGTATTAATGCCAATTGTCTTTATTTCTGCACTAGTAGGTATTTTAAATTATATTAATGTGTTGCCATTTATTATTAAATGGACAGGCTGGTTAATTAATAAAATCACAGGAATGGGTCAATTAGAAAGTTATTTTGCCCCGTCAACCGCGATTTTAGGTCAACCTGAAGTATTTATTACGATTAAAGAACGTATTCCAAAATTACAACCGCAACAACTGTATACAATTTGTGCATCAGCCATGTCGGCGGTAAGTGCCGCTATGTTGGCATCATATATGGCAATGGTTCCGGGACAATACGTCGTTGTAGCTGTATTCTTAAATATTTTCTCAGCATTAATCATTTCTTGTGTCATTAACCCTTACGATCCGGAGCAATTTGAAAAAGAGGATGCCGGTGAAGAAGAGGAAATGGTGAGCAGTAAAGCTGTTGGGATTGTTGCAGTAGGTGCAACTCCGGGAGTTGAGAAAAAAGAAAAAGAACCATTTTTCCAAATGTTAGGTAATTACATACTCGACGGTTTTAAACTGGCAATTACTGTTGCTGCAATGTTAATCGGTTTCATGTCATTAGTGACATTATTAAATAGTTCATTTGATAATATGTTTGGTATTACGTTTACGGAAATTCTCGGTTGGGTGTTTGCTCCGATTGCATTCGTATTAGGTGTTCCTTGGGATGAAGTTGTCCAAGTCGGTAGTATCATGGCTACGAAACTGATTACGAATGAATTTGTGGCAATGGGTGAGTTGGCGGCAATTGCTGAAACACTTTCACCTAAAGCACATGCAATGATTTCTACTTATTTAATTAGCTTTGCGAACTTTGGAACACTAGGTATTGTTGCAGGGTCTATTAAAGCAATTAATGAAAAACAAGGTAAAATAGTTGCCAAGTATTCTATGAAGTTATTGATCGGTGCAACAATGGCATCCATGTTAACAGCAACGATTGTTGGTATGTTTTTCTAAATTTAGTTTGAGAGATTGATTTTTTGATATCCATATTCGAGTTGTATTGGATTTTTTTAAAAAAGTAATCTGGAAACGCTTAATTGTTTTTGTGTGCGTTTTAAATATAATTAATAGGAAGTTGTATTGTTCTCTTGCACCTACTTGTGAAATCGTTCACATGTAGGTGTTTTTTATGGATTTAAAAATGGGTGGTTATAGGAAGAGTGGTTTTGTTGGGGATATATAGGGTTTGACTGCGGATAAAATGAGTTTCACTACGGATATATTATGTTTGACTACGGATAAATCGGTTTTCACTAGGGAAAAACTGCGTTTCACTACGGATAAAATGGTTTTCACTACGGATATAATGCGTTTCACTACGGATATAATGCGTTTCACTACGGATATAATGCGCTTCACTACGGATAAAATGAGTTTTACTACGGATAAACTGCTCTTCACTACGGATATCACCAGACTTTACTACGGATATATTGCGTTTCACTACGGATATCTTGCACCTCACTCCGGATAACGCCCGGCATTACTCCGGATATAATCCGTCTCACTCCGGATAACCGCCCCTTAACTCATCATGGACCACCCCCTATAAACAAACCGATAAAAGAATTTTACCATTATAAAAATATTTCCAAGAT
>NZ_JAACYS010000043.1 GCF_009996845.1 Pallidibacillus pasinlerensis
AATAAATAAATCCATATTGAGTAAAGTTATTTGAAATTTAGAACATAGGATAATTGTTTTGGGTGGATAGTCATGACAAGTTTTGTCGATTTTTGTCGTAAAAATACACCTGTCATATATTTTTTTGTAGAATAATAGTTAATGGAAAATAACTGGTTGCTTCTTATGGTTATAGGGGGAAATAACATGTATGGCAAAATGCTAGATAATAAAACGCATGGAAATGTTGGGGATGAGTTAAAGCCTTACCTTAAAAAGGGCTCAAAATTATCAATTATGTCGTCTTATTTTACAATTTATGCTTTCGAATCTCTTAAGAAAGAGTTATTAAAAGTAGATGAAGTTCGATTTTTATTCAACAGCCCAACATTTATACAGGATTTCAAAATACCAGATCCGTTAGTTATGCAAGAAAAACTTAAGCGGGAAAAAAGTTTGTCTGGAACAGACTTAGAAGTGAAGTTTCGGAACGAGCTCAACCAAGCGAAAATTGCTCGTGAATGTGCTGATTGGATTCGCTCAAAAGTTGATATGAAGTCATTAAAATTACCAATGGCACAAGGGAACCTTATTCATGTTCAAAACAAGAATGATGATTCAATTGCGATTCAAGGTACCTCACATTTCACAAGTAGTGGATTAGGATATACGTATTCATCTAACTATGAAATGAATTCGCTAATTAAAGAACCTGGACAAGCCATGAATTATATTAACTGGTTTGATTTAATTTGGAACAACGAAGAGCAGGTCGAAAGTGTAAAACAAGAAGTACTTAGCCACATAGAGAAAATCTATCGAGATAATACACCTGAGTTTCTGTATTATGTGACCCTTTATAATATCTTTAAAGACTTTTTAGAAGAATTGAGTGAAGATGATATCGTAAAATCCAAAACAGGCTTTAAAGATACGGTCATTTGGAACAAATTATATAAATTCCAAAAAGACGGGGTATTAGGAGCCATTGATAAGCTTGAAAAATACAATGGATGTATCATCGCTGATAGTGTTGGTCTCGGTAAAACGTTTGAGGCATTAGCTGTAATTAAATATTACGAGCTGCGAAATGACCGAGTGTTAGTGTTGTGTCCGAAAAAGTTAAGAGAGAACTGGCTTATTTATACACAAAACGATAAACGAAATGTTTTGGCAGCAGATCGTTTTAATTATGATGTATTAAATCATACAGATCTAAGTCGATATAGTGGTATGTCTGGAGATATTAACCTAGCAACAGTCAACTGGAGTAACTATGATTTAGTTGTTATTGATGAATCACATAATTTCCGTAATAATGAAGCTCGTAAGGATCGAGAAACACGATATTCACGTTTAATGAATCAAATTATTAAATCTGGTGTCAAAACGAAAGTATTAATGCTTTCAGCTACACCGGTCAATAACAAGATGAATGATCTGAAAAACCAAGTTGCTTTTATTACGGAAGGAAAAGATGACGCGCTTGAATCTGCAGGTATTGATAGCATTGAATTTACATTAAGAAGAGCTCAACAAGCGTTTAATAAATGGTTAAAGTTGGACGAAGAGGAACGGAAGACAGATACACTATTAGAAATGTTAAACTTTGACTACTTTAAATTGTTGGATGCTGTGACGATTGCGAGATCTCGTAAGCATATTGAAAAGTATTACAACATGTCAGAGATAGGGAAATTTCCTGAAAGATTAAAACCGAAAAATGTTCATCCTGATATCGATGCAGAAAAAGAGTTTCCTGAAATAAAAGAGGTTAACAAAATAATTAATCGTTTGAATTTAAGCGCCTACTCACCATTAAAATATGTTTTGCCTGAGAAACAAGCCGAATATAGCAAGAAATACGATATTCAAGTTAAAGGTGGGTCTGTTTTTAAGCAAATTGATAGGGAACGCAGTCTCGTTCACTTAATGCGTGTGAATTTATTAAAGCGTATGGAGAGTTCTATTTACTCGTTCGGTATGACGATTGCGGCATTACTTGAGAAAATCGATGAACTATTAAATAAGCTTGAAAATATCCATCAATTTACGGATCAATCGATTAGTATTACTGATATTAATATCGATGACGATGAAGTAGAAGATATGTTAATTGGATCGAAAGTAAAAGTGCTGATTCAAGATATAGATCAAATCAAGTGGCGCCAAGACCTTGAAGAGGATAAACAAAAGCTAGAGAAACTTCTTGTGGAAGCGGCAAAAGTCAAACCTTGCAGGGATGCTAAACTATTAAAATTAAAGTCTATTATTCATCATAAGGTGACAAATCCAATTAACCCAAATAATAAAAAAATCATTGTCTTCACTGCTTTTGCTGATACAGCGAGTTATTTATATAATGAGCTGTCCGAATGGATGCTCAATGAATATGGGCTTCACACAGCCCTTGTAACGGGAACAGGTGGGAATAAAACAACGATTGGCGATATTTCTAAAGATTTAAATACTATCTTAACCTACTTTTCACCAGAATCGAAAGAACGAAATAAAGTGGATGAAAAGGCAATTGAAGAAATTGACCTACTTATTGCAACAGATTGTATTTCTGAAGGTCAAAACTTACAAGACTGTGATTATTTAATTAATTACGATATTCATTGGAATCCAGTTAGAATTATTCAACGCTTTGGACGAATCGATCGTCTTGGATCAAAAAATGATGTAATTCAGCTCGTGAACTTTTGGCCAAACATGGATTTAGACGAGTATATCAATTTAGAAGCTCGTGTAAGCGGTCGGATGGTTTTATTAGACATATCGGCAACGGGAGAGGAAAATGTCATCGAGTATGATGAAAAGAAAAAAATGAATGATCTGGAGTATCGTGCAAAACAGTTGAAACAACTGCAAGAAGAAGTAATCGACCTAGAAGATATGTCAAGCGGGATCTCGATTACTGACTTAACGTTAAACGACTTCAAAATGGATTTAGTCGATTATATGAATAAACATAAACTTGATTTAGAAACGGCTCCGTTAGGTATGTATGCAATCACGTCTAAACATTTAACTCCTAATGGTGAAGCAAAACCAGGTGTCATTTTCTGTATAAAACAACGGAATGCTCAAGCGAAAATTAAAGAAACGAGTGCGTTGTATCCTTATTACCTTGTGTATGTAAGTAATGATGGTGACATTTTGTTAGGTCATTCGAAGACAAAGCAAATACTCGACCTGTATCGAAAAGTTTGTATGGGCCAAAATGAGTTGTTTACAGACTTAATTTTGCAATTTCATGAAGAAACGCATGAATTAGAGGACATGTCTGATTATAAGTCATTATTAGATACGGTCGTTGAATTTATCTTAGGAATTGTTGAAGAAAAAGGCATGGAATCTTTATTTAGTTTAGGAGACTCAAGTTTATTAGTTGATACAAATACAACATCTGAAGACTTTGAATTAATTTCGTTTTTAATCATTAAGTAGGTGAGAAGGTTGCGAGAATGGGCTATAGAGCAGTTTGAGATACCACAAAGAACGGTGTTAAATCGAAAAATCCCGAAAAAAACATTCTTTTCTCAAGGGGACTTATCGAAAAAGGAGAAGGAGCTATTTACTTCTCAAATAGAAGGGATATACTTACTGAGTGTAATGAATCAACAAAGCATGAATATCGCTTCGTATCAGTCAGAGGAGCATCACTATGCCGAAGTAGTATGGATTTATGTTCAATTACGTACGAATGAACATGTTAATCGAATAATCCATGCAATTCACAAATCGATTCCAAATCCAGTTGTTTTGATTTTGGAGTCAAATGAAAAAGAGTGGTTGCTAAGCACCTGTCATAAGCGTTTAAATAAAAATGATCCTACGAAAGTTGTGATGGATGAGCCACTACTGACAGAGTGGTTTCATCCAAAAAGCACCAACAGTTCCTTCGAAAGATTGCTTAACTCCTTAAAGTGCTCGAACCAATCGTTTGTTAATCTCTACAAATTTTATGATGACTTGAATCGTTGGATACAGTGTTCACCAATCATCAAGTGGATACAGTCCTTTCCAATAGAGAGTGAAAAACGTGATCTAATCATTTCGAGGGTAACAGATATCTACGGGAAAAAATCTCAATTAGAAGAGTTAAAACAAAAGCAGAATAAGGTGTTAGACTTTGGCACAAAGATGGAACTTCATATGGAAATGAAACAAATCGAAGCGAACATTCAATCACTAATAAGTGAATTAAAGGAGTTGTGTAACTGATGCAAAAATTAGATGGAAAAACATTTAACGTTGTACAAGATAACATTGAAAAACTAAAACAACTTTTCCCAGAAGTATTTACAGAAAACAAAATTGATTTTGAAAAACTTATGCTCACACTCGGCGAGCACGTCGAAAAAGAAAAAGAACGCTACGAGTTTACATGGAATGGAAAAACAAAAGCGATTCAACTTGCGCAAAAACAAACAACAGGTACCCTTCGCCCATGTAAAGAAGAAAGTGTGAACTGGGATAAAACAAAAAACCTGTATATCGAAGGAGATAACCTTGAAGTACTCCGTGTACTGCAAAACTCCTATCGCAATAAGGTGAAAATGATTTACATTGACCCACCGTACAATACAGGGAAAGATTTCGTATACAAAGACGACTTTCAAGATAACATTAAAAATTATAAAGAAAAGAACCAAGAGAATATGAAATCAAACCCTGAAACTAATGGTAGATTTCATACTGATTGGTTGAATATGATGTATCCGAGGCTAAAAATAGCAAAAAATTTACTATCTGATGATGGTGTAATTTTCATTAGTATTGATGACATGGAGATTGAGAAATTAAAAATGGTGTGCAATGAGATTTTTGGTGAAGAAAATTTTATTGCAAATATTATTTGGGAACGTTCATTTTCCCCAGTAAATTTAAAGAAACACTTTTCAGAAAATCATGATTTTATACTGTGTTATGCAAAAAATATTAACGTAACAAATTGCAATGGTCTCAAACAAACGGAAGAATTGCTTAGTAGATATAAGAACCCTGACAATGATCCAAGAGGCCCATGGCAAAGTGATAACTTTTCGGTTGGCCCTGCTGTACCTGAAAAGATATATGAAATTACTACCCCAAGCGGAAGGAAAATATTACCTCCAGATGGCAGGTGTTGGCTCTTAACAAAAGATCGTTATGAAGAGTTTTTAAAGGATAATAGAATTTGGTTTGGTGAAAATGGAAATAATGTTCCGAGGATAAAACGGTTTCTATCAGAAGTGAAAAATACATTAACGCCTATGACTATTTGGAAATATTCGGAAGTTGGGCATTCTCAGGAGGCAAAGCAGAATTTAAAAAAACTATTTGATGGTGCTTCTTATTTTGATTATCCTAAATCAATTAATCTTATTAAAAGAATGTTAGAATTGTATTCCAATCAGGACTCAATAATTATGGACTTTTTTTCAGGCTCAGCAACCACTGCACATGCAGTAATGGAAATTAATGCTGAAGATTCAGGTAATAGAAGATTCATTATGGTACAACTCCCAGAGCCAACTGATGAAAAGTCTGATGCATATAAGGCAGGCTATAAAAATATCTGTGAAATCGGCAAAGAACGTATTCGCCGTGCGGGTCAGAAGATATTGGAAGAGAATAAAGACAAAGAAGGTATTGAGAAACTCGATATCGGCTTCAAAGTGTTTAAATTGGATGATACGAACTTAAAAGTTTGGGACGAGGAATCAGCAGATTTAGAAAGAGATTTATTAGATTTAATTGATCCGGTGAAAGAAGGACGTACTCAAGAAGATGTTGTGTATGAAATATTACTCAAGTACGGTGTTGATTTAACGGTTCCAATTGAAGAAACAAAAGTAGCTGATAAAGTTGTTTATTCAGTCGGAATGGGGTATTTGCTCATTTGTTTAGAGCGTGATTTAACTCTTGAGCACATTGAAGAAATTGCAAAGAAAAACCCTGCACGAGTAGTGTTTTATGATGAAGGGTTTAAAGATGATACCGTTCGAATTAATGCGCAACAAATTTTAAAACGTTATGGCGTTGAAGATATCCGCGTTATTTAAGGAGGAGATGGAGTCATGAAGATTAAGTTTGATGAACAACAATATCAGCTCGACGCCATTAAATCCATTACGGATATCTTTGAAGGGCAACCTGTAAAAGTGTCGAATTTCACGGTTAGTATGGGCAATATTGTTGGACAAGAATTAACTGAGCTTGGAATTGGAAACAAATTAGAATTATCAGATGCGGAGTTACTTGAGAATGTTCAAAAGATCCAAGTTCGTAATCATTTGAAAAAAAGTACCGATATTCAAGATCGAAACTTTACGGTTGAAATGGAAACAGGTACCGGAAAAACATATGTATATACGAGAACGATATTTGAGTTAAATAAGCTGTACGGCTTTTCAAAGTTTATTATCGTTGTTCCGAGTGTTGCGATTCGTGAAGGGGTTTATAAATCCTTCCAAATGACAGAAGAGCATTTTGCTGAACTCTATCCAGGACAACATTGCCATTATTTTAAATATGATTCTTCCAAACTAGAACAAGTTCGTGAATTTGCTACAAGTACGAATATTGAAGTGATGATTATTAATATCGATGCATTTAAAAAGAGCTTTGATGATCCAGAGAAAGAGAATAAAGCAAACTTAATTCACCGTGAACGTGATTCAATGAACGGGAAACGTCCAATTCAGTTTATTCAAGAAACAAATCCAATCGTTATTATCGATGAACCACAAAGTGTCGATAATACGGATAAGGCAAAAGAAGCAATTGCATCCTTAAACCCATTGTGTAAATTGCGCTATTCGGCTACGCATCGCGAAACATATAATTTAATGTATAAGCTTGACCCGGTTGATGCCTATGAGAAGAAGTTAGTAAAAAAAATTGAGGTTCTATCGGTAAACTCGGATGAAGATCATAACGATCCGTATATCAAACTCATTAGCGTATCGAATAAAAATGGTTACAAAGCAACAGTTGAAATTGACGAGAAAAAGAAAAACGGAACTGTTAAACGTGTGAAAAAGGAAATTAATCCAAACACGAAAAATGATTTATACCTTTTATCCGGTGAACGGGATCTATATAAAGGATATGTGGTAGAAGGGATTGACTGCTATCCAGGAAATGAATCGGTAGAGTTTACAAACGGTAAAGTGTTGCGATTAGGTGAAGTGATTGGTGGAATGGACGATGATTTATTAAAAAGATACCAGATTCGTGAAGCGATTCGTACACATTTAGATAAAGAGCTGCGTCTCGTTCATAAAGGAATCAAAGTTTTAACGCTCTTCTTTATTGACAAAGTTGAAAACTACCGCATTTATCCAAAAGGCCAGCCATGGCAAAAAGGAAAATACGCCAAGATGTTTGAAGAAGAGTACGAAAAACTTATTAATTTACCAAAATATCAATCACTTTGGAAAGAAGATCAATATATCGTAAACAGAAATGCCGAAGAAGTGCATAATGGGTATTTTTCTCAAGACAAGAAAGGTCAATTTAAAGATAGCCGAATGAATAAAGATGGATCGTTACGTTCGAATAAAGACGATGAATCAACATTTGAGCTGATTATGAAAGAGAAAGAAAAACTATTAAGCTTTGATACACCTTTACGATTTATTTTCTCCCACTCGGCTTTAAAAGAAGGATGGGACAACCCAAATGTCTTTCAAATATGTACACTTGTTGAAACAAAGGATACATTTACGAAGAGACAAAAAATTGGACGTGGATTACGTCTTGCCGTCAACCAAGAAGGTAAACGCCAATACGATGAAGACGTAAATATCTTAACCGTAATCGCAAATGAATCGTATCAAGAGTTTGCTGAGACGTTACAGAAAGAAATGGAAGAAGAAACAGGCGTTAAATTTGGGTACCTTGAAGAGCACTCTTTTGCGACGATTACAAAAGTTGATGAAGAAACAGGTCAAGAAAGTGCAATTGGATACGATCAATCAGCTCAAATATTTGCCTACTTATTAAAAGAAAATTATGTAACGAAGCAAGGAAAAGTAAAGGATACACTTAAAGAAGCATTAGTAAAAGAGACATTCGAAGTACCAGCTGAATTTGAAGAAATAAAAGAGGATATTGAAAACATAATTAGACGTTCCATCAAAAAGTTACCTGTTTTCAACAAAAAGGATGAGGTCACCATCAAGCTGAATAAAGAAGTATTATTGGGTGATGATTTCAAACAATTGTGGGATCAAATCAAATACAAAACGACCTATTCCGTAGATCTTGACGTTGAAACCCTTAAAAAACGTTGTATTGAAGAAATAAAGAAACTAGAGCCTTTCAAAGCACGAAAGATTAAACGTGAAAATGCCATATTAAAAGTAGAACATTCTGGTGTATCGGGTGAAGGTCAAACAATGAGAGTGTACGAGGCGTTGGAAGAGAAACGTCGTCTACCAGACATCTTACGTTACCTACAAGAACAAACCCATTTAAAGCGCCGTACATTGGTTGAGATTTTAATCGGTTCTGAACGCTTAAATGAATTCGAGAAAAATCCACAGGCATTTAAGGAAGCTGTGATGAAGGTCATTAATCGCGAAAAGAAAAAGCTTATCGTTGATGGCATCAAATACGAACGTATCGGAGATCATCATTATTACCAACAATCTTTGTTTGAAAATAAAGAACTTGTTGGCTATATGAAAGCGAACGCAGTAGAAGTATCAAAAAATAAATCGGTATATGACTACATTCGCTATGATTCAAATACAGAAAGAGCTTTTGCTGAAAAATTAAATAATGATGAGGATGTAAAGCTGTTTGTCAAACTTCCATCTTCATTTGTTATCGATACTCCTCTTGGTAACTACAACCCAGACTGGGCAATCTTAATGGAAAAAGAGGGTGTCGAGAAATTATACTTTGTTGTCGAAACAAAAGGTAGTACTGACCAAGAAGATCTTCGCTTAAAGGAAGATGGAAAGATTCAATGTGGACGTAAACATTTTGAAGCACTACAAACGGAAGTTGAATATAAACTAGCAGATAGCTATGAAAAGCTGAAAGAAAGCATATAATTATTTTGTCATTAATATTTAATGGTATACCGTTTACAAACAACAATGCCCTAGCACCATGTCCAAACTACTTGTGTGCTAGGGTATTTTTTGGGAGGAAATGATATGAAACAATGGTGGATGATTCGAGCAGGGGATTTTAATGAATTAATACCTGTATGGAAGGAAGAGGGGATAGCATCGATTGGATGGCCTCAATTAGGAAATCCAAAGTATTATCGATCTAAAGAAGAGATGTTAAAAAAAGCAAATGAAGTATATCAAGAACACAAACCAAGTACTAGAAGAAGTTGGGTTAGTCAAGTTTGGAGATTTAGTACTGAGATTAAAAAAGGCGATCGAGTTATTACTTATTCTAAGGAATTAAGAGAATACCTAGTAGGTACTGTCACAGAAACGCATTTTTTTGATAATTCTATTGGTAATCCAAATTATCCAAACCATATTCGAGTTGAGTGGGAAGAAATCACTGTAAGTCGCGATTTGCTCTCCCAAGCAGCGAAAAATAGTTTAGGGTCTGTATTAACTGTGTTCCGTGTCGATCAATGGGGGGACGAAATAGAACAATTTATTGAACATCCATTTTGGGAGCCAGATATAGATGAGGCTGATGAAGATGAAGTAAAGGAAGATTTAGTTGGAAAAGCTCTTGTCATGATCGAAGATAAGGTAGACATATTAGACCCTTGGGAATTACAAGATTTAGTAGGTGGTTTATTAGAAGCAATGAACTACAACGTTCGTATAAGTCCCAAAGGGCCAGATGGCGGTGTGGATATTCTTGCCTATAAAGATGCGTTTGGATTTGAAAAGCCCATTGTTAAAGTCCAAGTAAAGCATCGAAAAAGTGCAGCTTCAGCACCTGAAATTCAACAATTACTAGGTGCTAACCCAATTGATGCTAATTGCTTATTCGTTTCAACAGGTGGATTTACTTCTCAAGCTGAAGCGGTAGCAAAACATAATTCAGTACGACTAGTAGATCTTGAAGAATTAGTAAGACTAATTGTTGAATGGTACGAAAATATGCCATCAGATAAAAGAGCATTGTTACCATTGCAGAAGGTTTATGTGCCGGAATAATTAACATAAGAAAATGAAGTTCAGTATCATAATTGAGTCCCTTCTATCATACCATCTTCTAAATTATGAAGAAGGGATGATCAGACGATGAGCCTAAAATATTACCTAGTGCAATTAGAAAAAGAAAGAGAAAGGTTCCACAATAGTTTATTTGAACCAGATAACAGATGTAGTGTAAAAGATGATAAAGAAATATATGGACGAAATGTTAGCTTATCACTGGAAACGATAGAAAGTATAAACTCTATTGCTCATGATTTGCAAGATAGTGTAATGAAAGTCCATAATGAGAGTGCTAGGTCTGATAATGAACGTATTGGAAATTTATGTGAAGATATAATTGATCTTACAACACATGATAGTAATGTGTATAAGCTTGCAAAATTTGATTTCGATAGAGAGAGTACAGAAATTGATGATGACTTTATACATATAGAAGATACAGACTCTCTGTTGGAATATAATCGTGAGAAAGCACTTGAAAAGCATGAAGATTTAATTGATAGGGCAAAAGAAGACGTTTATAAGTTGGAAGACAAAATGAAACAATTAATTTCTTTACTTAGAGCTGTATAAGCACATGAGTAAATGATTAATGGTTAGTAAATAATGTTTGGCTCATATTTTCTCGCCAAATTGTTTACCCATTCATTAGAAGGCCTTTTGATAAATCTAATGAGTAAACCGATTGAAAATTGGTCACCAAACTGGTCACATACTGTAAATAATGATGAGTACTACCGGATATTAATAGAGCATAAAGCAATCCACAACCCTTGATACGAGTAGGGTTGCGGACATTTTGAGAAATATTCGGAAATTCTATTATTGGTTTTGACAGGGTGGGAGTCGGTGGTTCGAGCCCACTCGGAATCACTACTCACAAACATTGATATAGAGCGATTTCTGAACATTTCAGGAATCGCTCTTTTCGTTTTTCTTATCATTTCTGCCGACATTTTGCCGACCAAACATAAAAATATATTGGTTCATAATGGTTTTTATTGATTTTCAGCTGCTTGCTGATCAATGATTTTTTGTAATTTTTCTGTAGCCAATCGATCGGCTTCATCTACAGCGTGACCATAAGTTCCGGTTGTAACTGCGGTGCTAGAATGACCTAAACGTGCAGATACAGTTTTAGGGTTAACATTATCCATAATTAATAAAGTAGCTGACGTATGTCTTAAAGCATGGACATTGATGTATTTAAGGTTATGACGTTTAATAAATCTTTCCCACCAACGTTGGACAGTACGAGGATGATAAGGGTGTCCATTTTCACGGGCTAAAATAAAATTATATTTACCTTCCATCCATAAATTCTTTTCTCCAAGCGCAAAACGCTCGACTTTCCTTTGATGTTCTAACTTCTTAATATCTTCCATTAGTTTTTGAGGGAGATAAACTGTTCTTTGTCGAGCTGTACGATTACCTTTTTTAATTTCATGGATATTATAGCCCGTATCCTTTGTATATGTTAAAGCTTGCTTAATATGAACCGCATTATTTTTATAATCGAAATGTTTAAATTCCAGACCACATAATTCAGATCTTCGCATTCCAGTATATATTGCTAACTTGAAAACAATTTCCCAGTGCGGAACATGTGTTTCTGATTCCAAACATTCTAAGAGGCGAGCGACTTCTTCGCTAGTATATATATCCACTTCCTCATATTCGACTTTTGGCTTATCGATTTCTTTGCATGGATTTTCTTTAATAAGCTGCAATTCTTGAGCAAAGTTAAAAATATTGTTCAATACTCGGTAGTGATAAAAGATACTAGAACTTGATAATTTACCTTCTTTTTTTACAATCTTTCCCTCTTCATCCTTAGTTACGTCTAACCTCATACCTTCTTCTTCCAAATTATGTAGAAAATCTAGTATGTGCTTCGGTTTTATTTGATCGAGCCTCAAATATTGGAAAGCAGGTAAAATTCGATTGTTTACACAATTCATGTATTGTTCATAAGTTGTAGGAGCAAGACGTTTTTTAGCACATTTTGGCTCCCATTCCTTCTGAACAAATGACACGAAACTCATCTTTTCTGGTTCAAAATAACCTTCTCCTGTTACTTCTGCTACAAACTGGATTAATTGTCTTTCAGCATCCCGTTGCCCTTTGGCGGTAATCGTTTTGTATTTTTTATTACGTTTCCTCTTCCCAGTTTTTGGATCGATGTAACTTCCTAAGTCCACTTCCAGTTGCCATTTGTTATTCCCTCTTTTCCTTACATAACCTTTTGCCATATTGAAACCTCCTTCATTTTTAAGGGAATGTATGTTCTATTGTTGTGTTAAGAAAAAGCCCCGACAAATGGGGGAAATATAAATAACAATGTTGTTATTGTTTGAATATTTTATTATGTGATATGATAATATTATTAGAGGAGGTGTTCGGTTTGAAAGCAAAAGATTTACAAAGACACATTTTTCCTTTGGCGAAAAAATTAATAAGTCAAGAATATGAGTCTAGTATTAAATCCCAAAAGATTAGAAAGGACATTATTGAACACCGTGAGCGTATGAAAGAAAGACGAAAAAATTTTGAACTTATTCGAAATAAATAGCCACAGGAGAAACGATTAAATCGTTCACATTTATCACACCTAGTGGATATAGAACGCCAGTCAACACCTTTGGAAATTCAAAAAACGGATCTTTTTCCAAATTAGGCATATCTACAGTTTTAATTATGTTTGTTACTTTTCCAATTAAAGTCGCTTTGGTTTTATTGTTATTACCATACTTGAACATTAGTTCACTTGACTTTTCTCTTAAGAAATCATATTTAAGAGGAGCTATGACATTATGCATTTTTACAAATGATTCTGTTGGCAGTATTTCATTTAAATACACTAAAGATTCATTAATAAACTCGAATTGATTTTTTAATCTATTTTTTTCCTGAGTTAATTGGTTTTTTATTTGTTGAATTTTCGCCTTCTTTAAGCTTTTTTGTTTGCTATCCTTTTCTTTTTTTAGCTCATTTTCAAATTTTGTTATTTCTTCTTCTTCAGATGAAAAGGAAAACTTTAACAACTTATCTGGTTGTATTATTTTGCTTAAATAAGCAAAGTCAATTATCTGAAATTCTGAATACATTTTTATAAAATTTCCTTCAATATCTGGGTTTGATAAATCACAAAACAATTCATTGTCTTCTAAATACTTTTCAAAATTAACTAATGCATTATCATGAAGTTGTTTTGAAATTATTTCTTTCCCCATTTCAGTTTGAGACATTACAGCTTTTTCTTTATTAAAATTTCCTGGCTGAAAAACTCCTTCTACTTTTCCTTCTGGTGTACTAAATATCATAGGGATCTCGAATTTTCCAGTGTTAAACATTGCTGTTATTGAGGATCTACTATTGTACCCTTCTTCGATTTCAGTGGTATCGTTTATTTCCTGTGTCTGTTCTAAAGAACTAGTATTGGGTAAACCATCATTGTATTGTGAAACATAAGAATGGAGCAACATGGTATCTAAATAAATAATTTCCTTCATAGCTACATCTCCCATCAAAAGTATGTTCGTTTTTTGGTTATAAAAGAGGGTGTACAAATGTACACCTAATTTATGATTACTCAGTTATATCTATCGTTACTGTTTCGGTTCCTTCTGTTTCTGTCGTTGGTGTGAATATCAAGTCAATCGGTGTCTCTGAGTCTTTTAATTCATACGTTAATTTAATTCCAGTTGTTCCTCCTGCGGCATTTGGGAAGAATACGTCGCTACGATTTTTATTTTCCACATCCCAAGCATTGTTTATTTCCTCTAAATCTACATTATTTTGTTTTACATCAAACAAGGTAGATACAAAAAACGTTTTTGTGTCGCCATATTGATAATCTCTGTTTGTGTACTTCATTTTTATATCGGCAAGAATTTTATTGCCTTTTTCATACACTTTAACCTTTTCAACTACGACATCAAAGAGTTTAAAGTTTAATTCTTCATTTATATCAATCGTAAAGTTTTTCTTTTTCGGTTTAGGATCCTTTTCGCCTTCCTCTTTATTATCGTTATTTTCCGTTTGTACGGTGTTTTCTACCTTTTTTGACGTATTCCCCTCAACTTTTTCTTCTTCACCACCAGCGCCAATTATTCCACTGATTACAATGATTGCAATTAACCAAAACCACCATTTCTTAAAAAAAGGCTTTTTTGCTTTTTCTTTCTTACTCACTTTTTTATCCCCCTTGTAAATTAATATGCAATTAGTCATATGTACAAATAAATATAATAAAAAATTATAAAAACCTTTCCATTTCCAAAGGAATCCCATTTTCTCTCAAACAATCAAACTTTGTTTCATAATCTTGCAAATTTTTATCGTAGAGTAGTAGATTGACGGCAAATTCATTGGCTTGCCGTTCAATCTTATCTATGGAGTGAAATGTATTCGCTTTTAAAAAAGGCGTATTTAATTTGGTATGTAATATAGCGTGTCCTAATTCGTGGGCACAAACATATCGCTGCTGATGTTCTTCGAGGTTATCATTGATGAATATAAAGCGGTTACGTCTTTCGTATTTATAAAAGCCCCATATATCTTCGTGCAAATCCCAATACACAACATGTATGTTCTTCGATTCGGACACTTTAAAAGGGCAATTGGTTTTATATGTTTTTACGAGATTATGTACTTGTTGTTTTATCCAATTCAATTATTTCGCCTCACATTCCTAGTTGTTATCATCTCTGTATTTTGTATTTTTTGTTGATTCTTTGCGCGGTTCTTACTGCGTATTCCATAGCATCTAATAATGATTCTTTGGCTTCTTCGCTTAATGGTTCGCCGTAGAAACTTAAACCACCATTAGCAGCAAGATCTTGTTTGATTTTTTCCATACGTTTAGCAATGTCACGTTCGTCTTTATCAGGTTAATTGTGGTTGTGGATCGTCTGTTTCACCAGTTAAATATGCAACAGATACATTGTATTTAGTTGCTAATAATTTTAAGGATTTTAGTGATGGTTCGTTTCTACCTTGTTCGTAGTAACCATAACCACTTTCAGATATACCTAAATAATCAGCAACTTGTTTTTGAGTTAATTTATGTTTCAATCTTAATTTCCTTAGTCTTTCAGATAATATTGACATTTCAATCTCCCTTGTCCTATTGGGTTTCTATCTACATTATACAACTCTCAGTTGGGTTTTAAAGAGATTTGATATAAATACAACAAAAAATTGTTTTTTGGGGTGTTAACAACCAACTTTTTGTTGGGTACAATAAAGACAACAAAACGTTGGTAGGTGCGAAATGGCACAGTGTAGACATAATTTAATTGCGTTAAGAAAGAATAAAAATTTTACGCAAAAAGAAGTGGTTGAACTATTAAGTAAGAATTTTGGAATTATTATTACTGAAAGCTATTATGGCATGATTGAACAGGGTGTAAGAACACCTAGTTTGAATATCGCTTTAGCAATAGCGCAATTGTTTGATGCCAATCCAAACGAAATTTTTTTTAAACATCCACCCAACAAAAACTTGGGTTAGGTTAATTCAGACCAGGAGGCGATCATATAGAAAATAAAAGAAAAACAGAGTAAATCAAAGTTATGAAAATTCAGTTTATTTTTAGTTTACATAATCACTTTTTAACTTTTTGTCGAAATGTGGCACCGTGAATTTTGAGCTTGAAAGTCCTTGAGACAGTAAGGTAAAATAAAGGTACAGTTAAAATAAAAAACCGCGATTAGAGGATTGGATTTGTACATAACTCTAAGAAGGATGTCATCTTATAAAAGTAATCTGATTTTATCATTACTATACAATTTATCACTTTGAATCATGCTTTAATAAGTAAAGGACATGCTTCCTCTTAATCTCTCGGATCTTTTTGAAATAAATGTACAAATATTTCCATCATCAACTCCTATAATGATAAAAGTAGCCACGCAAATGCAAAAACAAAAGACTATGATTTTTTCAACCATAGTCTCGAATAGCGTTATTAACTTTTATTCCACAGGAGTTAGCTTTACACGCATATTTGTTTCGATGATATCGCCGTTTTCAGCGAAGAAGATGTGTTCGGGTTCACCGAAACTTGTTCCTAAAATTTGGTTAACTTTTAAATCTCCTCCTGAACTATACACGATAAAGTTACCGCTACTACTATTGGTCGTTGCCTTATATCGTTTAGCCGGTAAATCTTCACCAACAATAAAGGTTCCTGCAGGTAGCTCAATCGGTGCATCTCCAGTTTCTTTAATTTCATCTTCCAATGCGGCTAATTCCTTTTGTTTTTCCTCGATTTGTTCATCAAGACTAGCAATCTCTGATTGTTTGCTTTCCGTTGCACTTTGCAGTTCATCAAGTTCTGATTGCAGCATCCTATGATTTTCAATCACTTTTAAAGCTTCTTCGATTTCGCTTTGCTTACTATCTATTTCTGTCTGTATATCTTCTATTTGCTGATTCATTTTTTCTAATTCTTCTTCTTTCTCATCAATTAATGCAACTAGGTCATCATACTTTACTTTTTCACCGTTAATTTCCTCACTCGCTGAATTTTCACCAATAATAAAACCGATTGCCAATGCAATGACAAAACCACCAATGATAAAAAATAACTTCTGATTTTTATTTTTCACTGTTTCTTGTGGCTTCGTTTCCAAAATGCACCTCTCCCTTTATAATACTAAAGAACTTAGCGGAAGAATCTATTATGTAGGTATATAGGCTTAATACATCATATTCCATTTATTTTTACATTATACGAATCTGTTAAAGCATACGCATGCTGTTTCGTTAAATCATTACACATCTCCCAAAGTCGGTCTGACACATCTTGATTATGCGCATAGATTGGATAGTACTTTGATCCAAAGAGCTGCTTAACTGATTGAATAAACCCAGGATTTTCACTTGGTGAGACTTGCATGATTTCCAACTTATCATTAAAAAGTTTTCCGTTTTATTCGTCCGGTATAAGATATCAACAGTTAACATATGTGATACCTTTGATTAACTGAAAATATTTCATAGAAATAAAGGCATTTTGGAATGTTTGTCTAATATATATACTGTACGGCATATTTACGGCTAGGGGAGGGACCAATTATGGGGATCTTGAATTTAGTGATTTTCCTGTAAATGAATAAAAAATTTACAGGAGGGAATATGAAATGAATGTAGAACAAGCGAAGCGTTTTTATAAAGAACAATTTAATATGTTCAAAGATTTAATCGATTTAGAAACACCTTATTTACCAGATGCAGAACAAATTATTGATCAATTAGGAAGACCATTTACAACCGTTTTAGAACTTGGTGCTGGAAATGGATTGTTAGCTCGAAGTCTTGCAACTTTTGATAAAAAAATAACAACAGTTGAGTTAGTTCCAGAGATGGTAGAGTTTGCAAGGAAATTTAATAATCCAAATATACAATCTCTCTGTGGAAGTTTTTATGAGATTGAACTAACGGATACTTTTGATACAGTGCTATATATTGATGGTTTTGGTGTGGGGACTGACGAAGATCAAATCAATTTGCTACAAAGAATTTATAATTGGCTAAATGACGATGGAGTTGCCCTTATTGATATATACCAACCAGAATATTGGAAAAAAGTGAGCGGTCAAAAAATGACACCAATACGTAATTCAAATGTATTAAGGGTTTATGGATACGATGAAACACGCAACAGAATGACCGATACATGGTGTTATGAAGATAAGCCTAACGAGAAATATACCCAATCATTAGCTTGTTATACACCAGACAAAATATATGAAATGTGCAAAAAAGCAAACTTAACCATAACAGCATATTTTCCAGGCGGGGCAATGGATTTCGAAAAGTGGGAGTATAAAGAAGTAGTAGGTTTATCAGAATGTCTTAGCTATCGAATCAAAGTGAAAAAGAGAAAATAATTAAAAATCTGAGTTTTTTCATATCACTACTTAAAAAGACCTAAAAAGAACAGGCGAAACAACGTTCATATTTTGAACATGTTTTACCTGTTCTTTTTAATATATAGATATTTAATTAGAAAGAACGTGTAAGTTTTCTAGAATTTCTTGTAGCTTTGCATCTTCTTCTGGTGTTAGTGGTAGTCTCGGTCTGCGTGCTGGTCCGCCCGCTAAACCTTGTAAATCCATGGCTCGTTTTGTAATTTGTACATATTTACCGGAGTCTTCAAGGAAGTTACATAACGGTAGGATTTGATCATAGATTTCCCATGCTTTGTCAAATTCTTTGTTTTTAGCACTATTGTAAAGTTCCGTTACTAAACGTGGAACAATATTTCCTGCGACAGAAATCCATCCAGTTGCACCAACTAAGAAGGATTCAAGTGCTAAATCATCAGAACCGCAAAATGTTTCAATATATCCTTTTCCTTTTCTTGTAATATCTCTGAGTTTTGTAATTTCACCGCTTGATTCTTTTATATGGGTAATATTCTCCACATCCTTCGCAACCTTTAAAATGGTTTCTGTACCAATATTTACTCCAGATGTAAACGGGTTATTATATATCATAATTGGAAAACTTACTGAATTTGCTACTGCTTTAAAATGTTCATAGATTTCTTCATCTTTCGGATGAGCATAATATGAGTTAATCAGTAAGGCAGCATCTGCTCCGATTTTTTCTGCATGCTGTGTGTAAAAAATAGCATCATCAGTAGTTTCTGCAGCTGTACCAACAATCAAAGGGATTCGATCTGCAACTTGGTCTACGGCGGTTTCTGCAACTTTTAAACGTTCTTCCCTCGTTAAGCTGACAAATTCTCCTGTACTTCCATTGACAACGATTCCAGCTACTCCTTCATTGATAAAATGGTCAATATTCTGTCTTAAACCTTCTATGTTTATTTCCCCGTTTTCATCCATAGGTGTAATAAGTACTGGAAAAGAACCTTCTAACTTCTTCATTAATATCCCCTCCTGAAAAGTTCTAGTTTTTTATTGAAAAAATGAAATTTATTTTAAAATAAAGCCATTTTTTAATGGATCATCTTCATCGTAAATAAATTCATGAATTCCAGTTATAAATGCTTTTAATCTAGTTGAATATTGGTTTTCTAAGCCAGGAATAGTTTTAACGGTAATAGCACTGCCAAAAATACTCTCATTTGTAAGCTGTTCTAGTTCCTTTGATTTTTGAAGCATTGATGTAAGAATTGCAACAGTACTATCTAAATTGGCTGAACGAAGAATGCTGCCATCTGTTTCAAACGTAACTGAACGGATGTGATTTATATTTGAATTACTTTTTTCAATAATGATGTAGCCATCAAATTTTATTCCTTCTTTATGGAGTTTTTCTGCCGTTGCTCTTCCCCAGCTAGTAATCTCAGATACATATTCAATGCCAATAGTCGGGATTGAGCTTGGAAGTTGGAAAATCAAATATGTTCTTGAATCCACTGTCACCACATCATAATCTGATTGGCTTTCTATGAATTTTGTTTTATCACTAACTAGATAAACATCTTCTACTTCACCTTCATTTATTTTCGCTTGTACGTTATAAACTCCATTAATTGTTTCGATTCGATAGTTCCCATCTTCGTTTGCCGGTAGATTTCCCGTTTCTAACAAGGCAGTCAACGATGCGGCAAGTCCACCATATTTGAAATTAACTCCTTCATGGCTGAAAAATAATAATCCATAATCAGCTTTCTGAGAAGGAGTAACTATACAGCATGACATTCCACGATGGCCTCTTGGTTCGTTAAGTAAAAAGTTCTTTTCTGTTACGAAATTTTCTTTTAATAAAACATTGTTTGCTTTTATATTATTTTGATCAAGGACAATTGAAGATTGCGTAACAATTCGAAATGGTTCACCAGCAACATGAGTATCAATCGTAGAAAAAATTTTAGTAATATCCACTATACTTCCTCCTTTACTTCATGGTTCATTGGAGGTATGAGTAAATACCCTTCTTTTAATGGATCTTTTTCATTGTAGAAAAAGCGATGCATTCCCATAACCCATGCTGAACCAGTTACCTCTGGAATTACCGCATCTACATCTTTGATTTTTGTAGTTTCAAGAATTCTAGCTTTAAATAACGAACCGACTATACTTTCATGTACGAAAGTCTCGCCTAAACCGATTTCACTTTTTGCGTACATTGTTGCAAGTTTTGCAGATGTTCCTGTACCACATGGAGAACGATCAATACCACCAGGCGGGACAACAACTGTGTTTTTTACATCCGCATCTGGATGAACAGGATCTGTAAAAAACTCAATATGTGTTAAACCTTGAATGAATGGGTATTCCGGATGGACAATTTTTTCTGCTTCATTAATCGCGTTTCTAATCCGGATTCCTTTTTCGATAATAACGGATGCATTGTCAGTTTCAAGTGAAAGGCCTATCTTACGAGCATCAATAATGGCGTAAAAATTTCCACCATACGCTATATCACATTCGACATTGCCAATTCCATCAACCTCAATTTCAAGGGATTTTAATAGGAATGAAGGTACGTTTGCAAAGGTAACTTCTTCTGCTTTACCATTAACGACTTTAACCTTTACTTTCACAAGTCCTGCAGGTGTGTCGAGGTTGATAAAGGTATAAGGTTCCTTCGCTTCAATCAATCCGGCTTCGATTAGAGCTGTACAACAACCGATTGTGTCGTGCCCACACATAGGTAGATAACCACCAGTTTCAATATATATAACTCCTACATCTGCTTCTGGATGGCATGGGTCAACGATAAGTGCACCTGACATAACACTGTGGCCACGTGGTTCGTTCATTAGAAATTTACGAATCCAATCATAGTTTTCTTTCATGTAAAGCATTTTTTCCGACATCGTATTTCCTTTTAAAGGTGGCAATCCGCTAATAACCGTTCTAGTTGGATTACCGCCAGTATGTGTGTCAATGGTAGAAATTAGTTTTTGGAATTTCATTTATTGAATCACCCTTTCTTTAAATCGATCATAACGGAGCGGTTCAATAGGAATGCTAGTTTCTTCATCCGTCAACATTTCCTGGATAACTTTCCCAGTAATTGCTGCAAGACTTATTCCATCGCCTTCATGACCCGCAGCAACATAAAAGTTTGGAACTTCGTCTACATGTGACACGATCGGGAAGTGGTCTTCTGTCCAAGGTCGTAATCCAGTATATGTACGAATAACTGTCATATCTGCTATTTTTGGAAAGAAGCGTACCGCTCTTCTAGCCATACATCTAACAACATCCCAATCAACTTTTGTATCGTAGCCGTTAAATTGTCTGCTACTGCCAATGAGAAAATTTTGACTTGCAGTAGGTTCAAAAACTAATGCAACACCATATTTTTTAGTCGTTTCATCTACTTGTCTTTCACCGCCAAATTTTGATAATAAATAGCCGAATTCTTGTATTTTGCGAAGTCCAACTGGATTTTGTCTTGAAGCTACAATAATATGTCCTTTTCTTGGGGTAATAGGAATTTTTACATTCACCATTTCACCAATAAAAGGTGCCCAGATTCCAGCTGCATTTATAACCTTATTGGCTGTAAATACTCCGTTTGTTGTTTCGATTTTAAATTGACCATTGTTTTCTTTCTGAAGGTGAGTAACTTCTGTTTTTGTATGAATCTTTGCACCAAGCTTTTGTGCACTGTAAAATAATGAGAACGTAAGCATATAAGGATTAACTGTTGCATCCGTTTTACATTCAAGACCTCCAAGTAAATCGTCTGCAAAATATTTTGTTTCATTTTTTAAATCTTCACGGTCAAGTGTACGGAAATCGAGACCTGCTTCGATTTGTTGCTGCACCCATTTATTAGCCGCTTCCATTTCCTCGTCGGTCTCACAAACTAATATGCTACCAGGATTTCGATATTCAAATGGGATCTCAAGCTCATTTGTTAATTCGTGGATGAGTTGTTGACTTTTTAAAGACATTTGACTATCGAAACCTGGATTTTTATCTATGGCAAGAATATTGCCGTCACATCGAGAGGATGTACCACTGGCTAGCTCGCCTTTTTCTATTACAGTAATATCAAGTCCAGCTTTTGAACAGTAATAGGCTATTGCAGCTCCAATAATGCCTCCACCAATTACAACAATATCTCTATGGATAATCTTTTCCATCTTTTTCCCTCCTTTCATCGCTGTCACTAAATATAGATGCAAAATTCATGCCAAGTTATTTCAGATGTTTTTAAAAATATAATTGAATCAAAATATTAAATGTGTAAAAATATTTATAATAGTGTAAAAACTGTTATACACTTTTTAGGGGGAGGAAAAATGCGACGAAAGTGGACAGAGGCATTAAGGGGAAATTTTTTAATTTTGGAGCAAGAAGAGGGAGATGAAAATTCTTTAAAAGAGATCATTACTAAAAATGAAGGGGAAAAAGTATTTCTTAAAAATAATTCAGAAGTTTTCCTTGTCGAGATGCTAGTTGAAAAAGAGCATATTAATTATTATCGCTGCATTGAAATATCTGATGATCATAATCTAAATCGTGTTGCAGAAGAGTTTAAAAACTTTCATTATATACTTTATAAAGAAAAAGGGAACTATATTGGCTACATTAGCAGTGGAGAATTGGCAGCATTTTTTGAAAAGAAATGTAACGTAATTAAAACCTACACTGAAACGATATTAGATACAATTGATGGGTCTTGCACGGTTGTAAATGCCGATTTAGAAGTTCTTTTTTGGACAAAGGGAGCAGAACGTTTGTTTTCAGTGAAACAAAAAGATATCATTGGCAAACAGATTACGGATTTCTTTGACCCAGAACATTTAGAATTACTTAATACATTGAAAAACGGGACTTCACTTAATCACAAACAACATAAGGCGAGAGAAGATCTTGTTGTACTAATTAACTCGAATCCGGTTTATTTAGATGGCGAGATCATTGGGGCGGTTGTAGCTGAAACAGACATTACAAGTCAAATCCGCTTAAATCAAGAATTGAGTACTACTTCAGAAAAGTTATTTGCGTTGGAAAGAGAGTCAAAAATATTTAAAGAAGATCCTTTTAAAATGATACGCGGAAATAGTATGGAACTAAAGAACGCAATATCTATGGCAAAGCGTGCAGCCGAAACATCGGCTAATATATTGATTCAAGGAGAAAGTGGAGTAGGTAAGGAATTGTTTGCAAAGGCAATACATACGATACGAGAGGGAAGTGATGCACCTTTTATTGCAATAAACTGTGGTGCAATACCAGCTACACTGTTTGAAAGTGAGATGTTTGGTTATGAAAGAGGTGCATTTTCAGGTGCTGATTCGAAAGGTAAAAAAGGAAAGGTAGAACTAGCTCGAGGTGGAACACTTTTTTTAGATGAGATAGGAGAAATGCCCCTTGAGATGCAAGTTAAATTATTACGATTACTTCAAGAAAAAAGATATTTTCCTGTAGGAGGTACAAAAGAAAAAGAGGTTGATTTTCGAGTCATTGCGGCTACAAACCGAGATTTAAAGCAGTTAGTTGAAGAGGAAAAGTTTCGCGATGATTTGTACTATCGATTAAATGTTGTGAGCATTGAAATCCCTCCGTTACGCAAAAGACCCGGAGATGTTATTGAGTTAACCCATTATTTCTTGTATGAGACATCGATAAAATATAATCGTCCAATACACGGAATATCACAAGAGTTGATGCAAGCCTTACTTCAACATGAATGGCCAGGGAATATAAGAGAACTAAAAAATGTTGTTGAACGATTAGTCGTCTTTTCAGAAGATGGAGAGCTTAGTATAGAACATCTGCCTTTTCAAATAGAAGGATACCAAACGAAAAATTCATTACAATATGAATTAGATCAAAATGACTCTAAATCACTAACGGAAAGATTAGAAGAAGTAGAACGGAGAATTTTAATTAATGAATTGAAAAGAACAAAAGGGAATAAAAAAGAAGTAGCAAACAGATTAAATATTACAAGAGCAACTTTGTATAATCGTTTAAAAAAACTAGGGATAGAGTATTAAACTCTATCTTTTTTGTTGGCATGGTATTTGCATATAGTTTATTGACACCAACAAAAGGAGTGATTCGATTGACAGAACTTAAAAATATGATTGTTTGCCGTTGTGAAGAAGTCACCTATCAGGAATTAGTCGAAACTGCAAAATCGTTTCAATGTTCTGCTCGTGAATTAAAACTTCGTACAAGAGCTGGTATGGGATATTGTGGGGGGAGAACTTGCCGCATAATGGTTGAACAAATAGCAAGCACAATGGGAAGTGAACAAAGTAAAGATCAAATTAGTTTAAAATATCAACCACCAATCAGACCTGTACGGTTTGATTTTTTGGGAGGAGTAGATAATGAATAATCGAATTTTAAATCATCCTATTCTTGGTAAGTTAGAAAAAAAGAAAGAGGTTCGTTTTTTCTTTAATAATAAAGAATATAAAGGATATGAAAACGAATCAATAGCAGCAGCATTATTAGCTAATGGAGTTCGTACGCTACGTTACCATGAAGAAACTAGCGCTCCTCGAGGAATCTATTGTAATATTGGTCACTGTTTTGAATGTAGGGTAATTGTGAACGGAAAACAAGGTATTCGTGCTTGTCTTACTCCTTTAAAAGAGAATATGGAGATTGAAAGTCATCGTGCTTTACCAACTCCGGTACGAGATTGGGGGAAATCCAATGAATGATGTAATAATTGTTGGCGCAGGACCTGCTGGACTAACAGCTGCTATAACATGTGCACATAAAGGATTAAAAGTGCTTGTGATTGATGAATATATGATACCTGGAGGTAGATTGTTAGGCCAATTATATGAACAGCCAGACGGGACATGGTGGAATGGTATAAAAGAGTCTGAGAAATTATATCAGCAAGTAAAAGACTTAGGTGTTTGTATTAATTTAGGCACATCTGTATCCAATATTGTCAAAGAGAAAGAAAAATGGACCGTATATACTGATCGAGGTGTTTATGTCACGAAACATCTATTATTAGCAACTGGCGCTGCAGAAGCTCCTGCACCTGTACCAGGTTGGACTTTGCCAGGGGTTATGTCGGTTGGGGCCGCGCAAGTAATGACAAATGTTCATCGAGTTAAACCAGGAAAACGCGGTGTTATTATCGGTATCAATGTGTTATCTTCTGCTATTGCGATGGAGCTAAAGCTTGCAGGGATCGACATAGCATGTCTAGCATTACCTCATCATAATAAAATTACGAATGGTCACGGACAACCAAGAAAAGTGTTTGAATCCTTGTTACATGTAGCACATATGGCACCTTCTCCACTAGTTAAATTTGGAAGTAAGCTAATTGTAAATGATTTTATGAAGGAGCTAGGAATAGCGTTTTATCCAAATCGTGGCTTTAAAATGTGGGGGATACCAATTCAATTAAAGAAAGCAGTAATTGAAATCTTTGGAGAAAAAGAAGTAGAAGGAGTCGTGATTGCTTCGATTAATAAAGAGGGGGAAGTTATCAAAGGAACAGAAGAAAAAATTGAAGTGGATTTTGTATGCATTTCAGGCGGTTTGTATCCTCTTGCCGAATTAGCTGCACTTACAGGGTGCCCGTTCCGCTATATTGAAGAGTTAGGTGGTTACATACCATTACATAATGAGAAAATGGAAACTCCGTTAGAAGGGTTATATGTTGCAGGAAATATCACAGGGATTGAAGGGGCAAAAGTTGCAGCTGCACAAGGAAAAGTTGCAGGTTTAACTATAGCGAAAAAAGTAACAGAAAACGTGGATGAGGAAGAAATCAATGAAGCGGTTCAAAAAGTAAAAGAGACACGAGAAAATGCATATATTCAATTTCATCCAGAAATTCAAAAAGGAAGAGAGAAAGTTTATAAGGAATTTGAAAAATATATTGATTCAAGACTACATACTGCTAAGATTACCGTTTGAGCAAGCTTTAAGTATCTAAATATTTTTACAGTAAAAGATGATTTCAACAAAATTTGACATTACTGTAAAAAAATCTTTGCACATGGAATCAATTGACTTCGTTATTGAGAGTAGTGTGTAACGAGCATACTGTTTTGTAAGAATGAATATCCAGCATTACTAAAAATTATACAGGATTTCTATCAAACCCATATGAACGATTTAATAATGGCTATAGTTTAGGTATGAATAGGAAGAGAAAAGCTCGAAAAGGAAGAGAAAAGCTCTTTTTGTACGAACGTTAAATAAAACACTTGAATCTAACCAATCTAAAGTTTAGAACATTATTTCAATCTTTGATGAATACAATCCTTTGAAGTTTTACAAAAAACATAAGAAAAAAATAAAAAGAATGGGAAAAGAAAAAATTAGTTAATTTAT
>NZ_JAACYS010000044.1 GCF_009996845.1 Pallidibacillus pasinlerensis
AAAACGATATAATTAAATAATGTTACGAAACCACCAATAAATTACGCGAGACTATCTTGTAAATATTCAGTACTTCCTTTTTCAATGTATGTCACGATATTCGTCCCTAATTTAATAATGATTTACTAAAATAATAATATCGGAAAGGTGTTTTAATCGTCTGTTTTTATAGAAAATTCACAAGTGTTGTGTTGTTTTTTTACATTTAAAATGTATATTATAATTCACATGGCATTCAAACTTCGTTATGATAAAAACATAATGATTTATTGATTTTTAAAAAGTGTGTAAAAGGGTAGGTAAAAATGAACGAAGAAAATATTACACGAATTCAAATCGGAACAAAAGAATACATATTAATTGGTACAGCACATGTCTCAAAAAATAGTGCTGAATTAGTAAAAGAAGTTATTGAGGCTGAGCAACCAGATTCAGTATGCATTGAATTAGACCAAGGTCGTTACCAGTCAATTACAGAGGGTAATAAATGGCAAGATATGGATATTTTTAAAGTTATAAAAGAAAAAAAGACAACATTATTATTAATGAATTTAGCGTTGTCATCTTTTCAAAAACGGATTGCTGATCAATTTGGTATTAAACCAGGTCAAGAAATGATACAGGCGATTGAATCTGCAAAAGAAATTGATGCGAAACTAGTTCTTGCAGATCGTAATATCCAAACAACTTTTGCAAGAATTTGGGCTAATATCGGCTTTAAAGGAAAAATGACACTTCTTACAGAAATTATTTACAGCATCTTTAGTAAAGAAACAATTACAGAAGAAGAACTTGAACAAATGAAATCGAAAGATACGATTTCGTCAGTGTTAAATGAATTTACTGAGCATTTTCCGGAGTTAAAAAAGCCATTAATCGATGAGCGGGATCAATTTTTGGCGGAAAAAATTAGACGTGCTCCAGGTGAAAAAATTGTTGCTGTCCTCGGCGCAGCACACGTACCTGGAATTACGAAAGAAATTCATAAACGACATAATTTAAAGGAATTAACGAAGGTGCCCCCAAAATCAAAATGGCCAAAAATTATTGGTTGGTCAATCCCTATATTCATTGTCGCGCTCATTGCGTATACATTTTTTACCAACCCTGATATTGGCTTACAACAAACGTGGAGTTGGATATTTTGGCATAGTTCGTTAGCTGCAATAGGAGCAGCAGTTGCGTTTGGTCATCCATTAACAATTCTTACGGCGTTTATTACCGCGCCATTTACCGCCCTGAATCCAGTACTTGCAGTAGGTTTCATTGCAGGATTTGTTCAAGCTTTAGTAAAAAGACCTAATGTGAAAGATTTTGAATCACTATCAAAAGACATAACATCTGTTAAAGGATTTTGGAGAAATAAAGTAACAAGGATTTTATTAATTAT
Source organism: Pallidibacillus pasinlerensis (assembly GCF_009996845.1). Classification (GTDB taxonomy): domain Bacteria; phylum Bacillota; class Bacilli; order Bacillales; family Caldibacillaceae; genus Pallidibacillus; species Pallidibacillus pasinlerensis. The sequence continues at coordinate 1,391 of NZ_JAACYS010000044.1, forward strand.
TCTATTATCAAATCTCGGTGGTTCCCTTGGAACATTTATCAGTGGAGCCGATGTATTACGTTTATTCTTTAAAAACATTAAAAAAGTAGGTGTTTTTAAGGCAGAATTGCACTATTATTTTTAGTGAAATTCTGCTTTTTTCTTTGAAAAATATATTATAAAAGGGAACTATTAAAACTTTTATTCGTATATTATTTAGAACTTAATTGGGGGAGTGAAAAGTTTGGAAAATATACCAGAACCGAGTCAGAAAATTGAACAAGACTATGTAAAAGTGATTCGTATTTCGGAACTAATCGGAAAAACTATTTTCTTATTCATTATTATCGGACTATATATAATGCAAAAGATTTTCAATTGGCCACCCTGGATCGGGATTGTCTTAATTTTTCTGTTCGTTTTAAGTTGTATTTGGCTACTATGGGGGATTTTTGTAAAACCTTTCTATTTACAAAAAAGTTGGCGTTATGAAATTAGTGAAGAATTCGCTCAAATGAAAAAAGGGATTATTACCGTTACCCATCAAGTTGTACCAATGACTAAAGTGCAATCAGTAGAATTGTATCAAGGTCCTATTCTTCGGAAATATAAGCTTTTTTCAATTAAAATTGGAACAATGGGTACGAGTCACGAAATTCCGGGTTTAACTGAACAAGAAGCAAAAGAAATTCGTGATACGATTGCCCACTATGCGAAAATAAAGGAAGTGGAATAGTTGTCAAAGGAAAAAAGACTACATCCATTTTTTATAATTTATGGAATATGGAAATTAATTAAAGAAAATTTTATCCCAATTATATTATTGTATATTGTTAATGCTGGAACAGAGTCTTTGTTAATCCGAACCTTGCAAATTTTATTTTTAATCTATTTTCTGGGTCGGATTATTTATCTTAATTTGAAGTGGATAACACTCCGTTACTCGGTGTTCGATGAAACGATCCAAATAAAAACAGGTGTGTTTAAGAAAACTGACAAAATCCTTCCTTTTGATAAAATCCAAAATATCCATAAACAGAAATCGATTTTACATAAGATGTTTGGCTGTACGACGTTAACTTTAGAAACCGGTTTGGCCGGAGGGGATAGCTCTGTTAAATTTGATGCACTGAAAATGAAGGATGCTGAACAATTAGAAAGATTGATCTTAACTGTAAAAGAAAGACAAGAATCTTCTTTAGAAGCGGAGAATGAAGACTTAGTCAATGTTCATAATACGAAAGAATATATAACAAAAGGAACATTACTTTTTAAACCGGAGAAAAAAGATTTACTAAAAGCATCTTTTACGTCTTTTAGCTTCCTGATCATCATTCCAATTATATTTGGGATCTATGATAACTTAGATATGTTCTTTAATGTTGATGACATAACAAATGATTTTCTCCATTTCATTACACAATCTTGGTTGATTACTTCGATATTAATTACGATATTAGTTATAGTTTCTGTGACAATTGGAATCGCGAGAACCTTTTTAAAGTATGGAAAATATGAGATCTATTCTGATAAAGATTCGATTTATATTAGGAAAGGTGTCCTAGAGGAAATTCATTTTTCCATTGATAAAAATAAAGTCCAAGCTGTCCAAATTGAACAATCCATTATTAAACGCATTTTACGATTGGCAGAAGTAAAACTTGTAACAGCTGGTGAAGCAGGTGACTCAGAGCACAATACAAATAGTTTATTCCCTTTTATGCCCATTGACCTTGCTTTTACAATCATTGAAGAAATGTTACCAGACTATAAGATCAATAAAAATATGCATCGATTAACAAAAAAAGCATTGTTACTTCGCATGATTCGACCAAGTTATATTTGGCTTATCGTCACCATTATTACTTTATATTTCTTTAAAAATCTATGGTATATATCAATTGTTTTTCTAGCTTTTATTTATCTCAATCGAATAATCGATTATAAAAACAGCTTTTATTTATTAAATGGAGAATTTATTCAATTAAAGTCCGGCAGTATATGGAGTATATTTATCATTTCAAAAAGAAGTAAAGTCATAGAAATCGAGCTAAAACAATCAAAATTACAAAAACTATTTGGACTTTCAACTTTTAAAATATCAAATCGGTCAAAACCGCTTGTTACGGATTCATATTTTGAAGATGCTCCTATTGAACAAGCAACAGAATTTTATCATTGGTACATGAAACGTAGCAAGGAAGTTCAACTAGAAAAATAGTATATTTAGAAACAAAATGTTACTGTTCTGTTTTGGTAAACAGTAACATTTTTTGTTTGTAAAAACATAAACGTATTTATATAATGTTTATATAAAGTGGTTAGGTGGGGTGGAAGTTTATATATGGATAACGAATATTTGGTAAAAGCTTCTGTTGACGAATTAACACAAGGTTTTCTGTTTGATGAAAAAAAGAACGGTTATATTTGTCTCGTCTGTAATCAAGTTTTTGAAGATGGTGTCATTTATCCCTTTGAAAATAAATTATATGAAGCTAGAAAAGCGATTAGAGTACATATCCAAGCCGAGCATACTTCGATGTTTCTTTACTTAATTGACTTAGATAAGCGATATACAGGTCTCACTGAAACACAAAAGGAATTATTACAATGTTTACATATGGGTCTATCTGATAAAGAAATTGTACAAAAACAAAAGGGTGGAAGTCCGTCTACGATTCGCAATCATCGCTTTAAATTACGAGAGAAAGAGAAACAAGCAAAAATTTTTTTAGCAATCATGAACTCATTAAAAAAGCATTTAGACAAAAATGATGATGAGCTCATTTCAATCCATAAGGGGGCGACAATGGTGGATGATCGTTATGTTATTACAAAGGATGAAGAGAAAAAAGTATTAGAAACATATTTTAAAAATGGACTAGACGGCCCACTTAGCACATTTCCAAGTAAAGAAAAGCGAAAAATAATTGTCCTTAGACATTTACTAAAGCGTTTTAAGAAAAATGAAATTTATACGGAAAAAGAAATAAATGAAACTATAAAACCGGTCTATGACGACTTTGTTACGATTCGTCGATATTTCATTGAGTATGGTTTTATGGAACGTAGTAAAGATGGATCGCAATATTGGCTTAAAGATTAATTATTAAGAGGGAATTGGCATGCAAGTAGAATTATCAAAGTTTCGCATCAAACAAGGGAAAGAGGCTCGTGTTAATGAATGGATGAATTTTTTAAATGAGCATATGGAGAAAGTCTTACTTACATTAGAAGATGAAAAAATGTATGTTGAAGCTATATTCAGAGAAAAAGTCGGTCCCTTTGAATATTTATATTGGTTTTCTGTTCAAGGTGAAGGTGGGATAAATGTAGAAGAATCAGATCATTGGGTTGATCAAGTTCATTTACAATTTTGGCGCGAATGTATTGATTATAATTTTGAACCGGTTGATTTAACGTTAGAAACAGTGATGATACCTAAAAAAATTCTGAATGTAATGGAGAAAGAATAGGGAGAGGTATAATTGAAAATTGCAGTTATTACTGGAACGAATAGTGGATTTGGTTTATTAACATCCATTGAATTAGCGAAAGCAGGATTCGTCGTTATTGCAACGATGCGAAATTTAAATAATCGTCATGAATTGCTTGAAAAAGCGAAAGTGGCTAATGTAGAAAATCAAATAAAATGTGTCCAAATGGATATTACGAAAGCTGTCGAAGTGGAAAAGGTATATGAAGGAGTTAAGACTCAATATGGAAAAATCGATGTTTTAATTAATAACGCTGGCTTTGCCCAAGGTGGATTTTTTGAAGAGATTACGGATAAATTATGGGAAGAACAATTTCAAACGAATGTCTTCGGACATATTCGTGTAACCCGGACATTTCTCCCGTTACTGCGAGAAAGTGGGGGAGGAAAAATTATCAATATTAGTAGTGTTAGTGGCTTGTTCGGTTTTCCAGGTCTTTCACCATATACATCATCTAAGTTTGCCCTTGAAGGGTGGAGTGAAAGTTTAAGATTAGAACTATTAGAGGAAAATATATGGGTTACACTTATTGAACCAGCGTCTTATCAAACGAATATTTGGGAAAAGGGGTTAAGTCGGATTAATAATAATGAAGATCGGCCTTTATTTCAAAGAAAATTACTTCAACAAGCAGAACAATCAGCATCGAATGCACAAGATCCAATGCATGTTGTTCAACTTATTTTAAAAATAATACATACAAAGCGACCGAAATTACGATATCCAATTGGTGGGGGAACACGATTTCTTACCTTGGCCAAGGCATTTGTTCCGTGGTGGTTGATTGAAACAATTGCGATTAAGAAAATAAAAAAGTAGAACTTGGAGTCGATGTATCAATTTAAAATTTTTGAAAAACTAATTCTATCGTATGTGTGAGAAAGGGGATAGAATTAGTGGACTATTTACAATTTGAATTAAAACCGTCAAAGAATAATCCAGGTGAATATGAATTTCACGTTTACGTTGATGATTTATTAACGGAGTTTAGTACGGAACTAGGAGAAATTCCGAAGAAAAAGGGAGAACTGTTAAAAAGCGCTAGGGAATTTATTAAACATAAGTATCCAAAATTAAAAGTGACAGTTGTTAAAGTAATTGCTGGTGGCATCGCGATAACAGCACTACCCCTAGGTATATTTGATAAAAAGGAAGCTGCAGCTGCTGAATATGAAACGGCACAAGTCCAAACCGAAGGAAATATCCACTATAAAGTTTCATCTGGTGACACGTTGTGGAAATTATCACAAAAATTTAATACAAATGTTCAAGCAATTAAACAAGCGAATGATCTGCAGTCTGATTCCTTAAAAGTAGGGAAACGATTAATTATTCCGAAAGCAATGCGTACGGTCGTCTGTCTTAGCAAAAAAATAGGTGTTTCTATAGATGCCATTAAACAAAGCAAATAATAAAGCAGTTGATTCTACTCAGCTTGGTGAAACATTGATAATTCATTATGTATTTGAATCATCTTGAATAACTGACAAAGTTGAAGCTCCTAAGGATTCAGACCCAAAACCAACAGGTTCAAGTTATACAGTTGTAAGTGGTGACACATTATCGGGAATTGCGAAGATATTTGGAACGACTGTATCTGCATTGAAAAGTGCAAACCAATTAACTTCTGATATGATTCATGTTGGGCAAACATTAACGGTTCCAGGAGAAGGAGCGGAGAATATTCCTATACCGTCGCCAACACCGGAACCGACTGAAGCTACGTCCACATATACTGTTAAATCTGGTGACAGTTTATCAAAAATCGCAAAAGACTATGGCATGTCGGTTCAACAATTAAAGGATCTAAATAACTTAACATCTGACAATATTTATGTTGGACAAACATTGAAAATCACTGGAGAATCAAAGGCACCTGCTACAACTCCAAAAACATACACTGTTTAATCGGGCGATTGATTATCGGTTAGTGCAAAAAAATTTGGAATAACTGTACAACAAATAAAACAAATGAATGGATTGTCTTCGGACAATATTTTTGTTGGTCAAAAATTGAAACTAAAATCAAGTGGGGAAAGCGAATTTAAAAAGGCACCCACACCGCCAGTAAATGTTGTCGAAACGATTATAAATAATAGTATGCAATATTTAGGTGTGCCTTACGTATAGGGAGGAACTTCACCGCAGGGCTTTGATTGTAGTGGATTTTTACATTATGTATTTTTACATGGCGGTGTTGAAATTCCAAGGACAGTACAAACGATTTATGATGTGGGTACACATGTTTCTACACCAGAACGAGGCGATATCGTTTTCTTTGAAACATATAAGGCAGGTCCTTCACATGCGGGTATATATTTAGGTGACGGTAAATTCCATCATGCCAGTTCATCCAAAGGCATTACCGTTTCGGATATGGATAATCCATATTGGTCTCTGCGATATATTGGTGCGAAAGGTTATACGTAGGTTGTCTCATGAAATTTTAGGGAATGTGATAGCAAATGGATCTCGATGACATAATGGGGAATGATTATTGATGAAATGTCATTGAGAGCGGGTCACGCGGACAAAATGAGTTGACATCATGGTAAAAATGTCCTCGAGAAGGTGTCTCGCAGACAAAATGAGTTGAAATCATGGTCAAAATGTCCTCGAGAATGCGTCTCGCGGACAAAACGAGTTGAAATCATGGTCAAAATGTCCTCGAGAGCACGTCTCGTAGACAAAATGAGTTGAAATCATGGTCAAAATGTCCTCGAGAGCACGTCTCGTAGACAAAATGAGTTGAAATCACGGTAGAAATGTCCTCGAGAATGCGTCTCGCGGACAAAACGAGTTGAAATCATGGTCAAAATGTCCTCGAGAGCACGTCTCGTAGACAAAATGAGTTGAAATCACGGTAGAAATGTCCTCGAGAGCACGTCTCGTAGACAAAACGAGTTGAAATCATGGTCAAAATGTCCTCGAGAGCACGTCTCGTAGACAAAATGAGTTGAAATCAAAGCTGAAATGTCCTCGAGAGCACGTCTCGTAGACAAAATGAGTTGAAATCAAAGCCGAAATGTCCTCGAGAATGCGTCTCGCAGACAAAACGAGTTGAAATCAAAGCCGAAATGTCCTCGAGAATGCGTCTCGTAGACAAAATGAGTTGAAATCAAAGCTGAAATGTCCTCGAGAATGCGTCTCGCGGACAAAACGAGTTGAAATCATGGTCAAAATGTCCTCGAGAGCACGTCTCGTAGACAAAATGAGTTGAAATCAAAGCCGAAATGTCCTCGAGAATGCGTCTCGTAGACAAAATGAGTTGAAATCATGGTAGAAATGTCCTCGAGAATGCGTCTCGCGGACAAAATGAGTTGAAATCAAAGCCGAAATGTCCTCGAGAATGCGTCTCGCGGACAAAACGAGTTGAAATCATGGTCAAAATGTCCTCGAGAAGGTGTCTCGTAGACAAAACGAGTTGAAATCATGGTCAAAATGTCCTCGAGAATGCGTCTCGTAGACAAAATGAGTTGAAATCAAAGCTGAAATGTCCTCGAGAATGCGTCTCGTAGACAAAATGAGTTGAAATCAAAGCTGAAATGTCCTCGAGAATGCGTCTCGTAGACAAAATGAGTTGAAATCAAAGCTGAAATGTCCTCGAGAGCTCGTCTCGCAGACAAAACGAGTTGAAATCAAAGCTGAAATGTCCTCGAGAGCTCGTCTCGCAGACAAAATGGTAGAAATCATGGTAGAAATGTCCTCGAGAAACATAACTAAGTTAATATAAGGAAGTACTTCCAAACGAATATGTTGCCATTAGTTAAATATTATGGCAAACTAATAAGTAGAAAATATCATAATTAATAATAAGTTTGTAGGGGAACCAGTGGAGCTGGTTGAGAGTGCATCCGATAGATGCAGACCCTTGAACCTGATCTGGTTAATACCAGCGTAGGGAACATACTTATGTAAATATATTTACATATGATATGTAATTGCCCTAGGTTGTTCCTAGGGCTTTTTATTTAATAGAGTAAAAGATTTTGTTAACCACTTATCAATCCCTACTCCCTTATCCCCGTTTAAACCAGTATGCTTTCTCCAATTTTCATTGGTTTTCCTCAAACTATGGTTAGTTATGGTATTTTTAGCAAAATATAAAAACAATCAACATAAAGAGAGGGAAATCGAATGAAGAAACTTTTATCTTTGCTACTCTGTCTTGTATTACTTACCGGTTGTGTCGGGAATGGACAAGACGAATCTTCAAACGATAGTAAATCAAATGATGAGTTAGAAAAAGTAAAATTAGTTTTAGACTGGACACCAAATACAAACCATACTGGATTGTATGTTGCTCAAGATAAAGGATATTTTGAAGAAGAAGGACTTGATGTTGAAATTATTATGCCTGGAGAAGCAACTGCCGAAAATTTAGTCGCTTCAGGTCAAGCGGATTTTGGTATTAGTTACCAAGAAGGTGTAACCCTTGCACGAACTCAAGATATTCCGTTAGTATCGATCGCAGCAATTATTCAGCATAATACATCGGGATTTGCATCATTAAAAGAACAAAATATTACCTCACCAAAAGATTTTGAAGGAAAAACATATGGTGGTTGGGGTTCACCAATTGAAGCAGCTGTTATTGAATCAATCATGAAACAAGAAGATGCAAATATTGATGAAGTTGAAATTATTAATGTTGGAAATACAGACTTTTTTACAGCTCTTGAACAAAATATTGATTTCTTCTGGATTTATTATGGATGGACAGGGATTGAAGCAGAAATTCGGGATATTCCAATCAATATGATTTACTTAACTGATTATAGTGAGAAGCTTGATTACTATACGCCAGTAATTATTACAAATGAAGATCATATAGCTGATAATCCAGAAACGGTTCGTAAGTTTTTAGCTGCGGTAACAAAAGGTTATGAATTTGCTATTGAAAACCCTGCTGAAGCTGCTGATATTTTAATTGAAGCTGTACCAGAATTAGATGCTGAATTAGTTAAGAAAAGTCAAGAATGGTTATCACCAAAATATCAAGATGATGCACCTCGCTGGGGTGAACAAAAATTAGAAGTATGGGAAAACTATGCAGACTGGTTATATGAAAATGAATTAATGGATAAACAATTAGAGGCAGAGAAAGCATTTACAAACGAATTTTTACCTGAATAAAGAACAGGAGGCAAATAGATTATGGCAAATGCATTAGTAAGTATTCAAATTATCCCACGTACGAAAAATGGCGAGGACCATATTCCATATATTGATGAAGCAATTTCAATAATTATAAATTCTGGCGTTAAATATCAAGTAAATCCCCTTGAAACGACAATGGAAGGGGATTTACCAGAGTTGCTGGAAATTATCGAAAAAATGAATGAGAGAATGGTTGAACTTGGTTCTCCAAGTGTCATTTCACAAATAAAGGTTTATTTCAATCCAGAAGGGGCGTCAATGGATCAATTGACTGAAAAATATCGATAATGAAAACATTAGTAGAAAAAGGATGGCGACCAACTTTGGTCCTCGTCCTTTTATTCATCATATGGGAGTTTAGTGTAAAAATTTTAGAGATTGAGCAATGGTTATTGCCTGCGCCATCGCAAATTTTTAATGAATTGATTCATGGAACCGATGTATATTTGGAACATCTTTGGCCAACGATTCAATTATGTATTATAGGTCTTGCCATCGGTTGTACAGTCGGAATAGTAACAGGTATCATTCTACATATTGTTCCATTTTTAAGACAAGCGTTTTATCCAATTCTTATCATTTCACAAAATATACCGACGATTGTTTTAGCACCATTACTTGTAATTTGGTTTGGCTTTGGCATGTTACCAAAAATTTTCGTAATTATATTAGTTTGCTTTTTCCCAATAACAATTTCGTTGTTAGATGGGTTCCGCCAAAGTGACCGAGATGTTATGAATTATATGAAGATGGCGGGGGCAACGAAACAACAAATTTTTTGGAAGTTAGAATGGCCAAATGCACTACCATCATTATTTTCAGGAATAAAAATCTCTGCTACCTATAGTGTAATGGGGGCAGTTATATCAGAATGGCTTGGTGCAAGTAAAGGAATTGGTGTGTATATGCAATTATCCCAATCTTCTTTCCGAACGGATCGTGTTTTTGTCGCTATTATTTTAATCGTCATTTTAAGTCTTTTATTGTTAGGTCTTATCATGTTATTAGAAAAGAAGATGATACGTTGGCGGCCAAAGGAGGGGAAGTCTCATGAGTAAATTAGAGATTAATCATTTAAGTATATCCTTTGGAAGCCAAAAAATTCTTGATGATATAACGTTTACGGCTGAAGAAGGAGAATTTATTTCAATATTAGGCCCATCCGGTAGTGGGAAAAGTACACTATTTAACTTAATTGGTGGGATTCTCATTCCAGATGAAGGTTCAATTTTATTAGATGGAAAAGAAATAACAGGAAAGCGAGGCTCCATTAGTTATATGCCTCAAAGTCATGCACTGATGCCTTGGCGAACTATATTGGACAACGTTTTACTCGGTCAAGAGATTGCAGGTAAACGTGATGAGAAGAAGGCTCTTGAAATGCTTGGAAAAGCAGGACTTAAAGGATATGAAAAACATTACCCTCACGAATTATCGGGGGGAATGAAGCAACGTGTCTCATTTATTCGTAGTTTACTAAGTCCTCAATCCCTCATATGTTTAGATGAGCCCTTTTCAGCACTAGATGAATTCACGCGTTTTGAGATGCAAAATTGGTTATTATCTGTATGGCAACAATATAAACGTACAATTCTTTTTATAACGCATAATATTGACGAAGCATTATATTTATCTGATCGAATCCTTGTTTTATCAAATAAACCTGCCTCTGTTCAAAAAGAGTTCATCGTTCCATTTAAAAGACCGAGAACAGAAGAAATGCTTTATTCAGCTGAGTTTTTAAAATGGAAACAGGACATTTATCGTGAAATAAAACAATATTCCTTATAACTAAAGATTTTTTTAAAAACCCTCTTGCACCTACAGTAACGTGAGGATGTATTCTATAATTAAGCGAGTGGATCCACTTCAAATATTTAGGAGGGTTTTGCGATAATGAGTAAAAAATATTATTCAATTGGAGAAGTATCTGAAAAAACCGGGGTATCAGTTCGAACACTACATTATTATGATGAGGTTGGCTTACTGACACCCGCTAAAAATGAAAAATCAGGTCATCGGCAATACGAAGAAAAGGAATTAATTACTTTATACAAAATTATAAGTTTTAAATCTTTAGGATTTAGTTTAGATCGAATAAAAGAATTGTTAAAGGAGACAAATTCAACTCATAGTTTATTGGATGCTTTTCAATTGCAAAAAGAAATTATGTTACAACAAATGAAAAGTTTAGAAAAAAATATTAATACTCTTAATCAAACGATTGAGCTGTTAAAAGATAAAGGAGAAATCGATAGCACCATCTTAATGAGTCTTATCTATAGTTTACAAACAGAAGACAAACAAAAGGAATGGCTAGAACAATATATTGATAAAGAGGCTTTGGACCAATTTTATGAAAAAATTGATACAAAACGGGATGATATAAATAAGGGGTTTGTTGAGTTTTCTGAAAAATTAAAGGAATTATACGGAAAACCGGTAGATAGTCCTGAAGTAATGGCTCTAGTTGAAGAATGTTATCAATATGCGATGAATTATATTGATGAAGACGTTATGGAAGTTTTCGCTGGGAAAGTCGAAGCGGAAGACTTAGAAAATCTGGATTTTAAACAATTACAAAACATTGCACCTTCTCCATTCACTAAAGAAGAAGAGAAATGGTTTGATCAAGTGATTGAATATTATATGACAAAATATGCGGAACAAGAAATTGATGATAGTAATGAAGAGTAAGCTTTTTTGAATATATTTTAAATGCTTTCAACAGCGAAGGACAAAAATGAGCAAGAACCCATTAAAAATGTCTCTCATTAATCTACTAAACTGAAAGGCAAATGCACATCTTTTCAAGCATTTGCTTTTTCGTTGCGAAATATCGCCATAATAATTATTATTTTAATATATAAGTAGATTTGGAGGTGTTTTTGATTCCAACGATCACTGAATATTTATTAAATTTATTTCGACCTGTTAAAGAACCAACTGAAGAGGAAATTAACGAAAATATCACACTTTTATTAGATTTTCCTTGGTTTAAAGAGATTTACGAGGTAGAACAGTTTCGCAAATTAATTGAAGATAATGAAACGATTCGTAATCATATCGGCCGCACAAATGTAAAACGACTTAAATTGTATCCACGTAAGCAATTACAATTAAAATCTCAAATAGAAGAAATTATTTTAAGTGAAATTAGAGGATAAAATAGGGCTAGAACCGTTATTCATTCGGTCTTGCCCTTTGTTTATTTGGCTGAAATAGTATTTTAAATTGAGGATTTGCAAGTAAATTTATTAGTTCGCTTTTTTCAATTGTTTACTACGTAATTGTCCACAGGCAGCATCAATATCTGTACCTAATTCTTGACGAATGACACAGTTAATGCCATTTTTCTTTAATGTATCATAAAATCTTAAAATATTTTCCTTTTTACTACGTTTGTACTGAATATGTTCACTCACAGGGTTGTAAGGAATTAAGTTTACATAGGCTAATTTACTAATATCTTTTAATAATGCAGAAAGTTGTTCAGCTTCTTCTACATGATCGTTTACATCATCTAACAAAATGTATTCAAATGTAATACGGCGATTCTTTTTCGATAAATAATATTTAATTGCATCAAATAATTTCTCGATAGGGAATGCACGATTGATTTTCATAATTTGTGAACGTAATTCATTATTCGGCGCGTGTAAGGAAACAGCTAAGTTCACACGTAAATCCAAATCAGCAAACTCATAGATTTTCGGAACAATACCACTTGTTGAAACGGTAATATGTCTTGCACCGATACCGAATGCTTTCGGATGATTAATTACGCGTAAGAATTTCACTAAGTTTTCAAAGTTATCTAGTGGTTCACCAATTCCCATTACAACGACATGGGTAACTCGTTCATCTTTACCAACACCATCAAGATGACGTTGAACTTGCATAATTTGTTCTACAATTTCACCGGAATCTAAGTCACGATTTTTTCGTAAAATACCACTTGCACAGAAGGAACAACCGATATTACAACCTACTTGAGTCGTTACACAAACGGATAATCCGTAATGTTGTCTCATCAATACCGTTTCAATAATATTGCCATCTTTTAATTGAAATAAAAATTTTACCGTACCATCTTTTGATTCTTGTTTAATTTGTTGATTTAATGTACTAATATCAAAATGATTATCTAAAAGTTCAATCGCTTCTTTATTTACATTTTTCATATCGTAAAAACTTGTTGTACGCTTTGAATAAATCCAATCCCAAACTTGTTCTGCACGATATTTCTTTTGACCGTGTTCGACCATCCAATCTTGCAATTCTTCTATTGTTAATCCGTAAATGGATTTTTTATACATTTAAGACCCTCTTTTCCTTCATCATTTCATAAATTTTATTGTAGCGAAAAATCATTAAGAATGCTAGTTGTTATCGTTTTTTAGAAATTTCACTTAAATGAATGAAGTCTTCCGAAACATTAGTATATCAAATGCATTTATAATTTCAGTTTCTTATATCCACTATATACCAAAGTTTCAATTAAAATGAAAATGTTTTCAAAAAAATATTTTAACAAAATGCTTGCATAAACATTTTCATCATGTTAGTATTGGGATTATAGATTTCAAGTATTACGAATTTGTGATATTTGAAATGAAATAATATGATTCGAGGAGTATTATACCATGGGATTTTTCAGTAAATTATTTGGTACAGATCAAAAGGAGGAAACTACAATGACAGTAGAAAATATTAAAATTGCAGTAGTAATTGGAAGTAACCGTGGAGGTCGTAACGCTGAAGCAGTTGCTAAATATGTATTCGATAAAGCAGTAGCACGTAACGATGAAGGTGTTACTTACGAAATCGTTGATATCGCTGATTACGATTTAGCATTTTTATATGATGCAAAAACAACTGAAGCTCAACAAGAAGCTGCAAAAGCTTGGTCTGAAAAAATGGCTTCATTCGACGGTTATGTATTCGTAACTCCTGAATATAACCATGCACCCGGAGCTGCTCTTAAAAACGCAATCGACTACTTAAATGCAGAAGTTAACAACAAAGCTGCAGGTTTCGTAGGTTACGGTTCTTTAGGTGGAACTCGCGCTCACGAACAATTACGTTTAATCTTAGCTGAACTTCAAGTAGCTACAGTTCGTACAGCTGTAACATTCTCATTAATGTCTGATTTCGAAAACATGAGTGAATTCAAACCAGCTGCTTACCATGATGAAAACATCAACGGTATGTTAGACCAAGTTATTAACTGGAGCCGTGCTCTTAAAACAGTTCGTTAATATAAAAATTAATTAATAGAAAAAATGCCTGGGCATAGTTCCAGGCATTTTTTGTTAGATATAATGATTGACTATTCTAGCTACAGAACCTAAATAACTCGTTCCAAATAAATTTAAATGGACTAGTAGATAATAAAGATGATAAAGTGGTTTTCGTTCCGGATACTCTGGAGATAGGGGCATAACTTCATTGTAGGCTTGATAAAACTTTCTCGGAAAGCCACCGAAAAGCTCTGTAAATGCGATTTCAAATTCATAATCCCCATATAAAATTGAAGGGTCAATTAAATAAGGTGTACCATTTTTACCCGTTATCCAATTACCTCCCCATAAGTCTCCGTGTAATAGGGAAGGTATAATTTTATAAGGTAACCATTTATCTAATTGTTCAAGCAATTTTTCGCATTTTTTTCGAAATTCAAGTGAAAAATATTGATTTTCATAAGCTTTGTTCATTTGCGGTAAAAGTCTCCGCTCACGATAATAATCTATCCAATTATCATAAAAGCCATTAGGTTGTATCAGCGTACCTATATATGTATCTTCAGAGTAACCAAAACCATGACCTGTCCATTGATGCATTGCTGCCAAATTCCTTCCGAGCATTTCACTGGTTATATTTGTTCTTTTACCTTCAATCCATTCCATTAATAAATAACCATATCGCCCATTTTCTTCCCGTGCAAAAACAGTAGGTACGGCGATTGTATTTGTTATCTTAATCGTTTCCAATCCTGTTTGTTCTAATTTGAAAAAGTTTTCCGGTGGATTTTTACGATATTTAAAAAAATATTCTTGTTTTTCCGTTCTCAGTATGTATGCTTCATTAATATCTCCGCCGGATACAGGTCGAAAATCAATTAATGTGGAATGATCATTTATTGAATGTAATGCTCGTACGAAGATGTCTTTCATATTTCTCCCTACTTTGCTATTATTTTCATCCTAAATATACATTAATAGAAATAATACAAATTGACAATGCAAATCAGTTGTATTTTGTTAATCTTGCAAATATACTAAATTTGGATGCTATTAATAAGGGGGATGCGAAATGAGTAAAAAAATTTTACTTCTTGCTGGAGATGCAGTAGAGGCGTTAGAAATTTATTATCCTTATTATCGTTTACTTGAAGAAGGTTACGATGTAACAATCGCTGCACCTAAAAAGGAAAAATTACAAACGGTTGTTCATGACTTTACTGGTTGGGATACATATGAGGAAAAACAAGCGTATTTAATCGAACCGAATGCGTTAATTAGTGAAGTAAATCCTGCTGAGTTTGATGGACTTGTTATTCCTGGTGGAAGAGCACCTGAATATCTTCGTCTGGATGAAAATGTACAATCAATCGTGAAACATTTTTTTGCGGAAAATAAGCCAATCGCTGCTATTTGCCATGCGTCACAAATTTTTGAAGCCATCCCTGAAGTGATTAAAGGAAGGTCTTTAACTGCATATTCTGCATGTAAGCCGGGCGTAGAACTTGCTGGCGGAACATATGTTAGTGATGCTACTTATCATGTTGATGACAACTTAGTGTCCGCCCATGCTTGGCCTGATTTACCTGTATTTATGCGTGAGTTTTTGAAACTATTGAATAAATAAACTTACACAAAAAAGGTCTCTTTACGAATTAAGTAGAGAGACCTTTTACTATTTATTACGATTGTTCATTCTTTTTAAACCGAATGCCCGTATTCATATAGATAATACCGAAAATGCTAAAAAATATCGTTAATACAATCCCTATAATTAATAAAATAGTATTTTGATATATTTCACTTAATATAAAAAGGAGGAGACAAAAAGAGATCCCGTACATAATTTTTCCCACAAATTTACAGAGCGCAACTTCATCATATTTTTGTTTTTCATTTTTCGACATCATATTATAACCTGCGATTAAAAAAGCGCCTTTTCCGAAAGATAGAAATATAGCGGCGATCAGGAAAATGATTAAAACAACAAATAGACCAATTATTTCTCCCAATAAAATTCACTCCTTCCAGAAATTATAAGGAATTTTAATTGTTCGACGTGTAGAAGACAGCTTGTGGGGAACGATTCATTAATTCTGCAATAAATTTGTCTTTGTGTTCTGGTGAAATAATTACACTTCCCATACCATAAGAATATTCAATTTCTAATGCATCCCGTGATGAGTTCGTGCGGTAACCCGTAAACATTCGCTTAGTAGCCTTAACTTTTTTTATCGTATTGTAAGGGATTTTACTTTTAAAAATTCCGTTTTTTACAATCAAATAATCATCACGAAATTCATAATAAATATCGAAATAGTTCCAGATTAAAATGCCTGAAACAATAGCAAAACCAATAATTAATAAAATCACTAATATCCAATCGATTGCATCAGTGCTTATAATATGCAAAACAACAGGAGTTAATAAAGCAATAGCTATGACAATAATACTGGCAACTAACAATAAAAATACAGGTAAATCTCTTTTCGACTTAAAGGTCATTTGAGCTTCACCTCGCCATAAAATGTTTAGTTGGATTTACAACTAAAAGTCGCGAATATGTAATATCGGATCAAGGGACTTGAAATCTTTTCGATTCATAATGGAAATAATCTTTTTTGCCGTTTCTTCCGGTGAACTTAAATCACCTTTTTCTTTATATTGAATAAATGTTTCTACACTATCAAAATCCTTTTTATTGGATTGTCTGATGGTCGCTTGCATTTCGGTATCAATGATGCCTGGTGCTAAGGAAATCGCTTTTACACCATATGGTTCTTCTTGTTGTTCTAAGTCTATAACTCTTGTAAAATGATCTAATCCTGCCTTACTTGTGCAATAACTGCTCCAGCCGGAAACAGCTCTTCTACCTGCCCCTGAAGAGATGTTAATGACTTTTTTATCAATCTTTGTATCGCGAAAAACATTGATAAATGTGGATGTTAAGATCATCGGTGCGGTTAAGTTTACAGCAATATTTGTTGCGATTTTTTTGGGATTATTATTTTCAGCCCGACCAATCGGTTCGATTACACCTGCGTTATTGATTAAGGTAACGGATTGCGGTGTATTATTTAATATTTGGACAACTTTGTCCATTAAACTTGCCACTTCTTGACTGTTTGCTAAATCACATTGTAAAAAGGTTAATGGTACGTTTTTCATGTTTGCAAGTTCTATTAGTTCGTTATTTTTCGTTCTTGCTACACAAACTAACTCATTTCCTTCTGTAATTAATTGTTTTACAAGTGCAAAACCAATTCCTCGTGATGCACCTGTAATTATATATGTATTCAATTCAACATCCCTCCATAGCCATTTCTATTTTCATTATCGCAAAAATTGTGTGAAAAATAAATCGTGCTTGAAGAAATTTCTCCAAGCACGCTGTCAAATCCATAATAACCTTCCGGGGTAAATCCGCTTTTTGGCATCATGCGAATTTGGTACGATAGGGCATATAATAATTCAATATCCTTTTTAAAAATTCATCTTTGTTCGGATTACCTTTTCCTTCAACGGTAAAATACTGTTTTTCCTCATCAAGTAAAATAGTTGGTTTCACTTTTGGTAAGTAAAGTTCTTTATCCATTTTCCGCCATTCGTACTTCATGAAATGTTCACCTGCTTATTATTTTAAAATACTATTCTTTATACAATTTAATATATGTACTACAATTTGAAAATAAGAAAGAAATTAAAGAAAACCACTTCAAATATGACTATGTAACCGTTAGTTTTACTGAACAAGAGCTTGAAAATGGTATAAACAATTTGAAAACGGTAAAATCTATTTTAGAATCTAAAGGAGAGTAATGAAGCAGAATTGCTGTTTTTGTATGAAAACATTATGAACGGGAAATGCTTTTACTGTTATATTATGATGAAGTGACACTAAGTTTAATTCCATACATCATAACGAATGGAAACGGTCAAGAAGCGGTTAAATTTTATCAAGAAGCGCTAGATGCACAACTTGCAAATTTCCAAACTTATGGCGATCTTCCAGATAACCCAGAGTTTAAAGTTCCAGAAGAAATGAAAAGTCTCGTTTTGCATGCGCAACTTCGTATTGAAAATTCAGAGTTAATGATTTCTGATAATTTACCAAATGAACCGTATGAAGTTGGTTCACATTTAAATATGCCATTGTTTTAGATGATAAAGCTAAAGCAAAAACAATATTTGATCGTCTAAAAGAAGGTGGAGAAGTAGTTTTACCTTTAGAAGCAACGGCATGGAGTGAAGCTTACGGTCAAGTAAAAGATAAATACGGTTTAATATGACAAATTTCTGTCGAAAACTCAAAAAATGATTAGTTGTTTATTCTTGACATAAAAGTGCTGAACATATAATATGAATTGTTGTAAACTAAATAACCCGTTTAGCCGGGAGAGGTTCATAGCGAAACCCTCTATAAAAAACTATGGATCATACATATTACGCCATGTCCATAGGACGTGGCTTTTTATTTTGTATCCGAAGTTAATCTCGTTATGTGAACCTCCTCCTGCAAAATTTAAAAGGAGGATTTTTTTATGGGAAGAGAAAAAGAAGGTTTAACATTATTAGGTAATCAAGGGACGAAATATGTGTACGAATATTCACCTGAAGTACTGGAAGCGGTGGAAAACAAACATCCAGAGCGTGATTATTTCGTGAAATTTAATTGTCCAGAGTTTACAAGTCTTTGTCCAATTACTAATCAACCGGATTTTGCGACAATTTATATTTCCTATATTCCGGATAAAAAATTAGTAGAAAGTAAATCTTTAAAACTATATTTATTTAGTTTCCGTAATCATGGAGATTTCCACGAAGACTGTGTCAATATTATCATGGACGATTTAATAAAACTATTAGATCCTCGTTATATCGAGGTATGGGGAAAATTCACACCACGGGGTGGAATTTCGATTGATCCATATTGCAACTACGGAAAACCAGGTACGAAATATGAAGAAATGGCAAATTACCGTATGATGAATCATGACTTAAATCCGGAAAAAGTGGATAACCGCTAGTTTTGGATTCTGGAAAAGGGAGAGGACATCATGAGAATATTTTTATATTTATCAGCCATCATTTTAGCTAACGTATTAACGGCGAAATTTCCACCGATTGCCCTAGGTGCATTGTTTTTCCCAGTTGGCTCCTTTTTAATTGGAGCAACCTTTATTTTTAGAGATTTAGTTCAAAATAAATATGGTCGTAAAAGAACATATATGTTTATTACATTAGCACTCGTTTTATCAGCAATTGCATCATATATGCTTGGCGATACGTTAATGATTGTTTTCGCATCAGCGGTTTCCTTTATAATTTCTGAAGTGTGTGATACGGAAATTTATACGCGAATGAAATCGGCATTTATAAAACGTGTGTTCATTAGTGGTGTAGTTGGCGGAACTTTAGATTCAGTAGTATTTGTAGTTATCGGAATGAGCCCACTTGGTGCTGGATTCCTACCGTGGGAACTAGTACCAAACGCAATCATGGGTCAGCTACTTGCTAAAATCGGTTTACAAGCTATCGGCGCCCTTGTATTATATCAAGCAATCAAAATACCTAAATTTAAAGAAGCTCTATAAGAAGTATAAGGTTAGTCTGTTTTCCACAATTATAAAAATCCAAGTGATTCTTAGTGGAAAACAGGCTTTTCAATAAAGTGGTATAAAAATGTTATAATTTTTTGTATAATATAGAATCATTCGTGAACTCTCTATCTTTATTTTTCTTTATTTGGTAAAATAATAGTAGGGAGGTGGTATTATGCAACAACAACAACAGACAAGGACACAAGTTTTGTTGAAACATAAGGAAAACCAAAATCTCCACCAATTTGTAACAACACTTGAAACGATTGCGAAAAGATTAAGAGAAGAACAGGAATTTGTATTTATGCAAGGAAATGAAGAAATTGTAATTAATCCATCCGATGATATTAAGGTTGAATTTAAGTACGAAGTAAAAGGCGATAAACACTCCTTTGAAATTGAGTTCGATTGGTATGAAGGACAAGGAAAAAAGTCGATGAAAATTTTATAAAAATGTAAGGACTGTTTATCTACAGTCCTGTTTTTTTATCTAAAAAGTAAATAAACATTTTTAAAGTTATCATAATCTTACTAATTTTAGTTATATTAATGACGAATCTTCATTATGATAGGAATGAAGGTATTAATATTTAATATAGATTAGTAATCAAATAATTATGTTATTTAGGGAGGAGTGCGATGAATCATATAGTAAAGGCAGGGGAGACACTATATCAAATTTCAAGAGACTATCGAATCCCATTAGCTACTCTATTACAAGCAAATCCAACAGTTAACCCTAATATGATATATCCAGGACAAACAATTGTTATTCCTGGATTACCAGATCCGAATACACTTCCATATCGTATTGAAGTTAATAGACAAAATCGCGTATTACGTTTATACAGAAATAATGTTTTACAGAAGGATTATCCGATTGCCGTAGGAAGAATGTTACATGGTACACCAACCGGTCAATATGTCATTATTAATAAAGCGCCGAATCCTGGTGGTCCTTTTGGTACAATGTGGATGAGTTTATCAAAGGAACATTATGGTATTCACGGTACAAATGATCTAACATCGATTGGCAAAGCAGTCTCTAGAGGTTGTATCCGGATGTATAATAAGGATGTCGAAGAATTAGCACGAACGATACCAATAGGAACTTTAGTGACAATTTATTAATGTTCACAAAAGGTTCATGTAGGAGCATTTAAATTGATTCACATTACTAGATAAAAATTTTTATCCGTTATTATTATAAGGAATAAAAATCACTTAAAATAATTATTATTTTTGCCCATCAATGTATACTAGTATTTATGAGGTTATGATTTAGGAGATGATGTAATGAATACAACAGATTATGAATTAATGTGTCAAAAAGCGGTTGAAAATGCACCAGACTGGTTAAAAGAAGATATCGCAGGTATTTTAGAAAAAGAAGGTAAACATGTTCGAAGTACATATGTAATGGTTCAATTATATAATAAATATTCATTTAATATAACACATGTCTTTGCCTCGATGCACAATAATCAAGAATGGACAATGACATCCCGTCATCGTCTAAATATTATCGATAATAACATTGATCTTGTGGACATAATTATTAAAAATGTAAAAAACTCAATGAAGTAAAAATGAAAAGGCAGGGTTACCTGGCTTTTTTTTTGATATATAAGTTTACATAACATTATTATTAATTTTCTTTGATGATATAATCTCATTTTAATCTTAATCCTAATCAAAAAAATAGAAATAGAATTGCATAGTTGGTAAATTGATTATAGAAATATGTGAAAGGGGTAGAACTATGAAAGTTTTAGTAGTTGGTGCAAATGGTAAAATTGGTCGCATCTTAGTGAATAAATTACAAAATGAAAAGGAATTTCAAGTTCGTGCAATGGTCCGTTCAGAAGAACAGGCAAATGCACTAAAGGAACGTGGGGTAGATGCTGTTGTTACAGATCTAGAAGGAACGGTTGAACATATTGGTAATGCGATGGATGGTTGCGATGCGGTAGTATTTACAGCTGGATCTGGTTCAAAAACTGGACCAGACAAAACTTTAACTGTTGACTTAGATGGCGCTGTAAAAACGATAGAAGCTGCCGAAGCAAAGGGTGTTAAGCGTTTTGTGATGGTAAGTGCTTTACAAGCAAATAATCGTGAAAAATGGAGTATGAAAATTAAACACTACTATGTAGCTAAACATTATGCAGATCGGATTTTGATGGATAGTGATTTAGATTATACAATTGTAAAACCAGGTGCATTGTTAGATGAACCGGGGTCTGGTAACATTCAAATTGGAGAATCACTTGAAAGAGGATCAGTGCCACGTGAAGATGTTGCGAGCACTATTGTTGAAGTATTACGTAATCCAAAAACTGTGCGTCGCTCCTTTGATTTAGTATCGGGTGACGTGTCAATTTCAGAAGCGATTGCAAATCTTTAAAATTTTTATATAGATTGAAAGGGCTATTCTAAAAGAAATTAAATATAGAATAGCCTTTACTTATTACGAATTTAACTTATCAATATTAGCTTTAACTGCTTGTAAAATAGAATGACGGAAACCATTTTCTTCTAAACGAGCGATTGATTGAATAGTTGTCCCACCTGGTGAACATACATCATCTTTTAATTTTGCTGGATGATCTCCAGATTCAAGCACCATTTTTGCAGAACCTAGAACAGTTTGGGCTGCAACTTTATATGCCATTTGTCGTGGCATACCGTACATCACTGCGCTATCAGCCAAAGCTTCGATAAATACATATACAAAGGCAGGACCTGACCCACCGATTGCACTTTCAATATTCATGATACTTTCATCAATTACAACTGTTTTACTAAAGGAATTAAATAAGGATTCAACATTATTTTTTTCTTCGTTGGTAAATTGATCATTAAAGGATAAAGCAATCATTCCTTCGCCTACAGCAACCGGTGTATTTGGCATAGCTTTAACAATTTTTAATTTTTTATTAAAGAGATTCTCACATTCGGAAATCGATATGCCTGCAGCGATGGTAACGAATATTGAATCTTCACGTAAAAATTCACGAATTTCTTCAATAACAGTTTCATATTTATTTGGCTTTACAGCTAGAAAAACGATATCACTATTTTCTGCAACTGTTAAGTTATTTTGCGTAATATTAATGTTAAACTTTTCACTTACTTCATTTAAGTTCGGCATTGAAGGATTTGATGCGATAATGTTTTCAGGATTTATAGAACCCGATTGAACCATACCGCTAATCAATGCTTTAGTCATATTTCCACAACCGATAAAACCGATTTTTTGTAACATAATGAAGTTCCTCTCCTATGAAGTAGCTATATGAAGACTATTTTAATATAGTAAAAGAATGATAGCAATATATGATGTAGGGAAATTTATTCGTAAATAAATTTTAGAATAAAATTATAATATAGTTTTACTATAAATAGTTGTTTTAATTTGAGCATTCCTTTTGCTATTACCAAAAACTGATGTAATAATATAAAAAAATTAAGGAAAGAGGGATAAATATGTCTTCGAATTTTTATTCAAAAGATTCAGTAAAACATTTTGCGAAAATTAAAGATTTAGCTCCAGAACAATTACAAGCTTTTCAAGAGTTTGATCAAGCAGTATTTCAAGAAGGGTCATTATCAGTAAAAGAAAAGGAAATTGTTGCAGTTGCAATTGCCCATGTAACAGAATGTCCGTTCTGTATTGATATTCATACTAAAAAAGCGAAAAAGGCAGGAGCGACTTTAGAAGAGTTAACAGAAGCGGTGTTTGTTGTCTCAGCAATAGAAGCAGGGGGAGCCGTAACTCATAGTACACATGTACATAATGCAAATAAAAAGGATTCATCAGATGTATTATATGCTCGTTCTAACTTACAAAGTTTAGGAAAATTAGGTGAGCTTGCTAAAGATGCATTTAACGGTTATAAAGCCTTCAGTGCAAAAGCAGTGGCAGAGGGTAAATTAAGTAGCAAGTTCAAAGAAATCATCGCAGTAGCCGTTGCAACAGCGACTCAATGTCCATATTGTATTGATGTTCATACAAAAAATGCGAAACGTCTAGGTGCAACAGACGAACAATTAGCTGAAGCAATTATGGTTTCTTCTGCACTTCGAGCTGGTGGAGCATATGCTCATATGGCAGTAATGATTGAAAGCTACGAAAGTTAATATTAGTACAAAAAAGAACTGCATTTTTTAAGGATGCAGTTCTTTTTCTTTTAAAAGATTTGAACGTTTTAATTTTTTTAATGAACTAGACACCTATTCCTATTTTTCGAGAATTTCTTTATAGTCTATCCCTTTTTGAACGTAAACCTTATATGATTCTCTAATTAGTTCTAAGTCTTTATCCGTTAATTCTCTCACAACTTTTCCTGGAGAACCAACGACAAGAGAACGCGGTGGTATTTTTTTACCTGATGTGATTAAAGTATTCGCTCCGATTATACATTCCTCACCAATTTCTGCATCATCTAAAATCGTTGATCCCATTCCGATGATACAATTGTCATGAATTGTACAACCGTGTAAAATTGCATTATGACCAACAGTAACATTATTTCCAATTTTGACTGGATGACCTTCATATAAATGGATTGTCGCATTATCTTGAATACTACATCTTTCACCGATTTTGATAGGTCCTTCATCGCCACGTAATACGGCGCCAAACCAAATTGTACTTTCTTTTCCTACAGTAACATCACCAATTAAATAAGATCCTGGTGCAACAAAAACGGAATCATCTACTTTTGGTGTTTTGTCTCCATATGGTATGAACAAAGTTATCACCTCAATAAAATATTTACTAATTCTATCATAGTATTTGCCAGAATATTCAGCAAGTAACAAGACTTAACAGAAATAATATTTAATTCCCCTATTTCTTTTTATTAGATTGTGAAAATAAATGAATAGTTAGAAACGTAATTGCTAAAATAAAAATTATTGAATCTGGTTCAATTAACCAGGCAATTGTAAATACAATGGCTAGAAAATATATAATGTATGAAAAATCATGGTCTTGAGGTTCCTTGAGACGATTTTTCATTTTTATCCTCTTCTTTCAAGCATAATATTTAGAAATTATAATACTATTAGTATCCTAAAATTTGTAGTAGTGATAAATAAATTTTAATAAAATAGTTGAAAAACTAATGGGTCAATCAGAATTCAAAGGTGTAAGCAACGTTGACGCATTCTCTAGTAAAATTGATACACATATTTAATTAATTTAAATTTGTCC
>NZ_JAACYS010000045.1 GCF_009996845.1 Pallidibacillus pasinlerensis
TAAATTTGTGAGTTATTATTTGTTGTAATATTTTTTATGAAATAACTTGTAATTCTTTCGGGTATTTTGTTAAAACTTCCGCACCGTCTTTTGTAATTAAAATATCATCTTCGATTCGCACGCCAACCTTATTCGGTATATAAATACCTGGTTCAATTGTATAAACCATTCCTGGTTGTAACACAAGTTGATTTGTTTCCGTAACCGATGGGTACTCATGAATGCTGATGCCAAGACCGTGACCTAAACGGTGAGTAAAATACTCTCCATAACCTGCATCACTAATAATGTTTCGTGCCGTTTGATCAAGTTCTGCACATGTAATCCCTGGTCTTGAAGCATCAACTGCTGCTAGTTGTGCTTGTAAAACAGTTTCATACACTTTCCGACTTTCTTCACTTACATCACCAAAGGCAACAGTCCGGGTGATATCGGAACAATAACCTTCGTATATAACTCCTAAATCAAAGAGAACGAAATCGCCTTTTTTCACCTTTGCAGCACCTGGTACACCGTGTGGAGAAGCCGCTTTTGCTCCAGCTAACACAGTTGTATCAAAGGACATTTTTTGTACGCCTTTTTTCTTCATTTCATATTCAATTGCAGCAACGATTTCTAACTCGCTAATGCCTTCTTTAATCGCATTGACACCAACTTCTATAGCATAATCCGCTAGTTCACAAGCTTTGCGAATCTGTTCGATTTCATCTTCATCTTTAATTGTACGAAGTAGATTCAATTTTTCTTCAGCAGAAATAAATTGGGCTGAAGGGTATGATTTTAGTACAACTTCATAACGTTCTACGTTCATATGCGTTTTTTCAACAGCAATTTTATTCACTGTGCTAACTCGTTTTTGAATTTCAGCGTTAACTTTTTCCCAAGGATTTTCTGTATCTTGATAGCCGATTATTGTTTGTCCAAAACCAGCCGCTCGAGCTGTTTCGACTTCCATTTGGGGACAGACTAAAAACGGTTCCTCATTTTGGAAAAGGACAATGGCAAGTAAGCGCTCGTGGGGATCACTAAAAAATTTACTGAAATAAAACACATTTTCTGAAGAAGTAAGGATAGCCGTATCAATATTTTCCTCAACTAACCAATTTTGAAAAGCTTTTATACGCTTTTGCATGAAATCACCTCTAATAAATTTTCGTATGTATTGATACAGAAAGAGTAGCATTTTGTGACAAAAAAGTAAATATTTGTAAGGTGAAGCAGGAAATGGTACAAATAATATTGAAGTAACCAATTATTAAAACTGGAAAGAAAGGGGAAGTGAACGAATGAAAATTTCATATCACGGTCATTCCGCTGTGAAAATTGAAACGAATGGAAAAACGATTTTAATTGATCCTTTTATTACAGGAAATTCTCTTTCTGATTTATCAGTTGAAACAGAAAGCCCAGATTACATAATTCTTACCCATGGACATAGTGACCATGTTGGCGATACTGTAGAACTTGCGAAAAAGAAAGATGCTCTTGTAATCTCAATGGTTGAATTAGCGACTTACTTAAGTTGGCAAGGTGTTAAAACTCATGGTATGAACTTAGGTGGTTCTTTCGAGTTTCCTTTTGGTAAAGTAAAACTTACGCAAGCGTTCCATAGTACAGGTTTAGAAACTGGTGAACAAGATATTCTTTATTTAGGTATGCCAGCTGGGGTAATTTTAGAAATTGAAGGAAAAACAATTTACCATGCAGGAGATACAGCACTATTTTCAGATATGAAGTTAATTGGTGAAAGACATAATATTGATTTAGCATTCCTACCAATCGGCGATAACTTTACGATGGGACCAGAGGATGCGGCTTATGCAGCAAAACTAATAAATGCAAAAACAGTTGTACCAATTCATTACAATACATTCCCAGTAATTAAACAAGATCCTCATAAATTTGTAGAAATGCTAGAGCAAGGTAATGGTAAAGTAATGGAAGTTGGCGAATCAATCGAATTTTAATAGACTAAAGACCTTTGTAAAGATTTTTTACAAAGGTCTTTTTGTGTGAAAACTTAGTAGACAAATAATTCAACAATAAACACAGATAGACAAGCAAAGATGGCAACTTGGAATAAGTTGCCGCCGAAATAGGAAAGTAGTAAGGCGACAATGAATCCGATTAAGGTTGACCAAGTTGAACCTGTCGCATCTAATATCATAACAGCTAATGTAACGTACGGCACGTAATGTAAAAATGATTTAATGAATTGATTTTCAATTTTTTTACGAATTAACGTAAGTGGTAGGACACGAATTAAATATGTTACCGCGGCCATGACGAATATATATAAATAAATCTTTATGCTATTCATTAGAATCTTCCTCCTTTACAGGGAAGAATAGAGCTGCTAAACCGGAGATTACTACTGTTAGTACTATGATTTTAAGTCCCGAAGAAATCTCATTTAACCCTGGAATAATATCGAATACAAAACTAGATAGCATCGAAATCGTAATAATACTCGTTAATGCAACGAAGGATTTAGAAACAATTCCACTAACGAAAGATGAAATGTTAGCAGTTTTACCTACGAATCATCCTTAAGTAAATGACGAAACTGTATCATTAATTCAATTAGCGACCGAATCTTATACTTTGTTGGAGGAAGGGCATTTAAATGAGCCGTTAGAGTTTTTTAAACAGCATCAATTACAACCAAATATTCAATTTCGAGTCCATGATGACTACACAATTATGGCGATGGTAGAAAACGGATTAGGGATTTCGGTTTTACCTGAATTAGTTTTGAAGCGGGTGAATTATCAGCTTGTTAAAAAGAAAGTAACACCACCCGTGACAAGAACGATCCGTATTGCTTATAAAGATAAACGAATTTTACCGATTGCCAGCCGTCATTTTATCGATTTTTTAATAGAAAGATTTAAATAATAGCCTGCTGTTTGATTTCAGAAAATTCGTTGACAACATTCTTCTAGAGAATGTAATATATATATTGCGAATGTAATTTAAAATTTGCATTGTTAGGAGGAATTATGAAAAATAATGTGAAATTAGCCCGAATTAAAAGATCGATGACCCAACAAGAGTTAGCAGATAGAGTTGGCGTAACAAGACAAACGATTGGGTTAATTGAAAAAGGTGAATATAACCCGAGCCTAAAACTTTGTGTTGCGATTGCTAAGGAATTAAATAAAACTTTAGATGAATTGTTTTGGGAGGTCGAGTCCGATTGAGAACTTGGTTAGCTTTTTTATTACCAAAAGATGAGTATAAGCGAAATAGGATTATCTACTTTTTCGCAGAAGGCGGTATCTTGTTGTTTCTTTCTCTTATCATCATGATTGTTATACATAACTTTATTACTTTACCTGTAGAATTAGTTATGCTTATTGCTGTCGTAGTTTTTTCTTTTTACGTGTTTGGAAGATATATATTTTCGGGAATTGAATATGCGGATGTAGCAACGGAAAAAGCTTATAAAAAAGAGATAAAAAATATTTTAGTAAAAACTAGTATTTTTCTATTGTTATTTTTTATTGGGACTATCATGATTATTGGATTACCGAGTAGTATACACAATTGGTTCGATACTTTATTTCTAGCGATATTAACAGGCTTCCTTTGGTTTATTACTAGTTTTGTTTCTTTAAAACGATCTTATAAGAAAAATAAAGAATTATTATAAGAACTCTATGGTACTCATCGTATAGTTTTCTAATTATTAAATACTTTTTTTCCCCTGGACAACATATAATGATAGAAATGAAATGTTGGAGGGGGAAAATATGCGACGGAATCGTTATATTTTATGTTTATTAATTTGTGGAGCACTGTTATATTTTGCATTGCCTCGTTTAAATTTGCACGGGAATGGTTTAGAAACATACTTTGCCTGGTCATGGCTCGCATTTTTATTTATTGCCATTGCAGGGAATTTGGTAGCGATTTTATACACACCTGTAACAAAACAGTATAAACAAAAGAAACAAGTACAGATAAAAAAACAGTTACGATCTTATGATTAATTTAGTGAGAAAAAGTTCTATAATATCAAGGTTTAGCACGAAAATTATTAAAAAAATAGTGAAAAGTTTTAAAGGATTAAAGAAAACTGTTATAATACTGTTAAGATAAAGAAGAATAACAGTAGGTGAAAAGTCGTGATAACGAAACATG
The DNA here is from genome assembly GCF_009996845.1 of Pallidibacillus pasinlerensis. GTDB lineage: Bacteria > Bacillota > Bacilli > Bacillales > Caldibacillaceae > Pallidibacillus > Pallidibacillus pasinlerensis. The sequence continues at coordinate 4,147 of NZ_JAACYS010000045.1, forward strand.
AGCAAATACTGAAGTATATTGAAGATTTACCGGTTGGAGACAAAATATCTGTACGACAAATTGCGAAAGATTTAAATGTAAGTGAAGGTACTGCATACCGTGCGATTAAAGAGGCGGAAAATAAAGGGTTTGTTAATACGATTGAACGGGTTGGTACCATCCGTATTGAACAGAAGAAAAAGGAAAATATTGAGAAACTAACCTTTGCGGAAATTGTCAACATTGTTGATGGACAAGTTTTAGGCGGAAGAAATGGGCTTCATAAAACACTAAATAAATTTGTCATCGGTGCGATGGAAGTTGAAGCGATGATGCGGTACACCGAAGCTGGCAACCTACTTATTGTCGGAAACCGTGTGAAAGCCCAAACTCAGGCTCTTCAACGGGGTGCTGCTGTCCTCATTACCGGGGGATTTGATGCGGACGACTCAGTTAAAAAATTAGCCGATGAATTGGAGCTTCCGATTATTTCAACGAGCTACGATACATTTACAGTTGCGACAATTATAAACCGGGCAATTTTTGACCAATTAATTAAAAAGGAAATATTACTCGTTGAAGACATTGTTAGACCTCTTAAGAACACTTTTTATTTAAAAACAAACGATACAGTAGCAAGCTGGTATGAACTGAATGAAAAATCAAGACACACTCGATTCCCAGTAGTCGATAGTAAAATGAAAGTCGAAGGTATTGTTACTTCAAAAGATGTCATCCATCAAGATCGGGACAAAACACTTGAAAGAGTAATGACGAAAAATCCGATTACGATTACCCCAAAAGCAAGTGTTGCTACTGCATCACATATTATGATTTGGGAAGGGATAGAACTCCTCCCTGTTGTTGATGACTATAATCGTTTAACAGGCATTATTACTCGTCAAGATGTTTTAAAATCACTTCAAGTCCTTCAGCGTCAACCCCATGTAGGAGAAACGATTGATAATATTGTTACAAATCATATGAACTTAAAGGAAGAAAACGGAGACGAACAAGTATACGAGTTTGAAATTACGCCACAAATGACGAATTATTATGGTACGATTTCTCACGGTGTATTTACGACGGCTGTCATTGATGCGGTAAACCGCAAATTCCGTTCCATTAAACGGGGTGAATTGGTTGTTGAAAATATGAATGTATTTTTCTTAAAACCGGTTCAAATCGAACATGTTATGGAAATTCATCCGAAAATACTCGATCTCGGTCGCAAATTTGGAAAAGTTGATGTCGAAGTATACAGCAATGGCTATATGGTAGGAAAAGCCATGTTAACATTCCAAATTATAGATCGATAAACGTAATTTTTTTACATTTGTTCTCTTTCTTTTAAAATGTGTGGTAAGTAAAATTTATACGCTTTAAAGCCTGTATAAATACTAAAACCACCAATTATAATAAAAATTATCCCTATTATAACGGTTACAGTCGTTTGCGTTATAAAGATTCTATTGATGCCAAAAAAGAATACGAATAACCCTAGGGCTATCGAAGATTTAGCAGATAGCCATTTTTTTTCAATTTCCTTTTTCGTTTTGAAAAATTTAATTTTATAATATACATAAGCAGCTAGTGAAAATACGATAATGACAATGAATACGGGCATCTTTGATCACTCCAAATATTATTTTTTAATATTTTACCGATAAATTTAGAAAAATACTACTATAATGATTATTAGGGTAATAGAGTTTGATTTTTTACATAAAGGAGAAAAGCATATGAAACAAGCAATATTAGAAAAAATTAAAGAATATAAAACGATTATTATCCACCGTCATGTCCGTCCAGACCCGGATGCGTACGGTTCACAAGGCGGCCTTGCAGAGATTATAAAAACGAGTTTTCCAGAAAAACAAGTGTATGTCGTAGGGGACGATGAAGTTTCATTACAATATTTAAATAAAATGGATGAGATTAAAAATGAAGTGTATGAAAATGCGCTTGTCATTGTATGTGATACAGCAAATCAAGAGCGGGTAAGTGATCAACGGTTTAATACTGGGGATTTTTTAATTAAAATTGATCATCATCCGAATGAGGATCCGTATGGAGATATAGTTTGGGTTGATACGACAGCAAGTTCCACAAGTGAATTAATATATGAGTTTTATTTATCTGGTAAGGATCAAGGACTTAAGCTTTCAACAAATGGGGCAAGACTTATTTTCGCTGGAATCGTGGGCGATACAGGTCGCTTTTTATATCCAAGTACGACAGAAAAAACGTTTACTTATGCAAGTGAATTAATTAAATATCCGTTTTCACGTTCGGAATTATACAGTCAAATGTATGAAACACCGTTAAGTTTAGCGAAGTTTCAAGGTTATTTATTGTATAACTTTACAATGGAAAAAGAAGGCGTTGCGAAAGTTGTGATTACAAAGGAACAACTTGAACAGTTTAATTTAAAACCACAAGAGGCATCACAACTTGTAAGTATTTTAGGAAATATTGCAGGGATTAAAGCTTGGGCGTTCTTTGTGGAAGAGGATGACAGAATTCGAGTAAGATTACGTTCAAATGGTCCGGTTATAAATGAAGTGGCGAAAAAGTATAATGGTGGCGGCCATCCACTTGCATCCGGCGCGACAATTTACTCTTGGGATGAAGTGGATAAAGTAATGGAGGGTCTAGAAAAAGCGTATCAGGAATATATGAAGAACAGTCTTAATTGATATTGTTAAAAATGGAAAACTTTGAGAATAAATATAAGAATTCGCGAAAGTGGCTGCGACTCCAACGGGATAAGCGTGAGTCTTGAGACCCCGCAACCGAGCTTGCGAGGTGAGGAGGCTCAAGCCACGCCCGTGGAAAGCGTCAGCCACTTTCGCGATAGTATATAATTAATCAGCCAAGGATAGTTCGAGTTCGATGATAACCGTGGTATAGAGGATAAATTTCGATACTTTTAGTTCATACTTCCGATCGCTAATTTCGATTTGTTTATTCTCAATTAATTTTATTAAAAGTGCACGATTGTTAAATAGCTCGTCTAAATTTTTTGCCAGGATTGTAGAATCAATTTCCTTTTTTATCGCTTCCTCAGCTTCGAATACACTTAACGGATCGATTTTATATTTACTAGCATTCGTAATTTTTACCGTAAAATCTTGAACAGTTAATAATTCTTTATTTTTTTCATTTAACTTTTTATAATCTTCTTGCCAAATATTTTTTTCCTTCTCTAAATTGGCGATTTGCTCTTGTTGTTTCCGAATCGTCGTAACTTGCTCTTCTTGCATCTCACCAAAAATATATAAAAACGTTAGCCAACTGATAATCGCACCGATGACAACTCCGACTATCATTCGTTGGAAATCTTTTGAACGGTAAAAACTTGGCATTCTCATGATAAATGCTCCTGCGTTAACCAATTAATTAATATCGCACCTGTTTGAGCACCTCCAAAGGCAGAAAGAATTAGAAAAATTTGTTTTACTAAACTATCCGTTTCACCTTCCATAAGACCTCTTTCAAAACTATAAACAGCATCAAAGGTCCCACCAATCGCTGCAACAATGGCCCAAATGCGTAAACTGTTTGCTAGCCGATATATTTCTGTTAAAGGAGGTTGTCCAGTTAAAAAGGCAGCTAATCCGCCAATTAATGATCCTCCAAGTAATACACCTAAAGCAATAAAAAAACTTTGTATAAAAGTTGGCACAAAAGCTTCTGTCATTATCGATCACACCCTTTACGAGGAAAAAGTTGGCTCGTCCTTATAACTAATTTATTGTTCATCATTTGTAAATATGAATAGAGTTTAGTTTGTTCTATATATCAATAAGGGAACATATGTGCTATAATGAAAATATAAGACTACGTGTAAATTATTTTGTGAAAAATTGATTCTGTATTTTTAAAAAGAAGTTAGACGCTAAATAAAGAACGCATAATTTATCAGTTGAAATATAAGAAAAGAACGGTGGGAAAATAATGCCAATTGTTCACCTACATACATTTAGTGCGTATTCACTTTTATCTGGAACGATGACACCTGAAAAGTTAGTGTTAGAAGCAAAGAAAAAAGGATACAGGGCAGTTGCCTTAACAGATCGAAATGTGTTGTACGGGGTTGTACCATTTTACAAAGCATGTCTTGCCAATGGTATTATACCAATTATCGGTTTAACAGTAGATGTATTAATATCTGAGGAAACTGAAACCTCTTACCCACTTATTTTACTTGCGAAAAACTTGCAAGGTTATCAAAACTTAATGAAAATATCGAGTGCCATTTTAACAAAATCACCAGAAGGAATTCCTTTAAAATGGTTACGGGCGTATCATCAAGGTTTATTTGCCATATCACCAGGCATAGAAGGAGAAATCGAAGGGTTAATACTTAATGGTCAAGTTGAAACAGCGATTGAGAAAGTAAAGTTTTATCAACAAATGTTTGAACCGAATTCCTTTTTCCTATCCATTCAACCGTTTAATTCCCGAGAAAACCACATTTTAATAGAAAACATCATGCAAATTAATAAGAAATTAAACATTCCAGTAGTAGCAACAAATAAAGCAATGTTTGCCAATCCGGAAGATTATGCAGCATGGAAAGCGTTAATTGCGATTCGGGAAAATGTAAATGTAGACGAATTACAAGAAGAAAAAATTGAACAAGAATACTACTTAAAATCAGCAAACGATCTTAAACAAGCTTTTATAAATCATTCAGAAGCATTAGAAAATACAACAAGAATTGCAACCGAATGTCACGTAGAGTTATCCTTTCATCAACAACTACTACCGAAATACCCTATTAAGGATCAAACGAGCGATGATTATTTAACAGCATTATGTTGGCAAGGTTTATACAACAGAGTTCCTCAACCAACGGAAGTTTACAAAAAACGGTTAGCCTATGAATTAGAAACAATTAAAAACATGAAATATAGTGATTATTTCTTAATTGTCTGGGATTATGTTCGATTTGCGAAAGAAAATGGCATTACCGTTGGACCGGGAAGGGGTTCTGCTGCAGGAAGCCTTGTTGCCTATTGTTTAAATATAACGGAAGTTGATCCGATCAAGTTTAATTTATTATTTGAACGTTTCTTAAATCCAGAACGGGTATCGATGCCGGATATTGATATTGATTTCCCAGACCACAGGCGGGATGAAGTAATTGAGTATGTTGCAAAAAAATATGGGGAAAACCATGTTGCGCAAATAATAACTTTCGGTACGTTTGCAGCAAAAGCAGCCATTCGAGATGCAGCTCGAGTCCATGGTTTAACGAATCAAGAAATTAGCCAACTAGCAAAAAGTATTCCGAATAAATTAGGGATTACGTTAGTGGAGGCTGTCAAAGAATCAAATGAACTCCAAAAACTAATTCAACATGAAAAAATTAAAACAATTTATGACATTGCTTGTAAGATTGAAGGATTACCAAGACATACATCAACCCATGCTGCCGGCGTCGTCATTAGTGACCGACCATTAATTGAACAAATCCCACTCCAAGAAGGTTCAGGAGAAGTGTTGTTAACCCAATATCCAATGGGGACATTAGAAGAAATCGGTTTATTAAAAATGGACTTTTTAGGTTTACGAAACTTGTCTTTAATCGAATCGATTTTAAAAAGCATTTACTATAAAGAAAAAATTAAAGTAGACTTGCAAAACATACCGATAAATGATGAAAAGACGTTTGCTTTATTACAGTCTGGTAAAACGACTGGGATTTTCCAATTAGAATCAGAAGGAATGCGGAATGTTTTAACGCAATTAAAACCGACGAATTTTGAAGATATCGTTGCCGTAAACGCCTTATATCGACCGGGTCCAATGGCAAATATTCCAACCTTTATTAGACGGAAACATGGGGAAGAAAAAGTTGTTTTTCCTCATCCGGATTTAACAGAAATTTTAAAACAAACGTACGGAGTTATTGTGTATCAAGAACAAATTATGCAAATCGCCTCAAAAATGGCAGGATTTTCATTAGGCGAAGCTGACCTATTACGAAGAGCCGTTTCAAAAAAGAAACGGGAAATCTTAGATCAAGAACGTAATCATTTTGTCCAAGGAGCCATAAAAAATGGTTACAATGAAAAGATCGCCAATGATATATATGACTTAATTGTCCGCTTTGCTGATTACGGATTCCCGCGAGGACATGCGGTTGCCTATAGTATGCTTGCTTATCAATTAGCCTATTTAAAAGCTCATTTTCCACTTTATTTTATGGCTAGTTTACTAACGTCTGTCATTGGAAATGAAGATAAAATTGCGAGTTACAGTCGAGAATTAAGACATTTAGGCTATACAATTAAAGCACCGTCTATTAATAAAAGTAGTTACCGGTTTGAAGTAGAAAATAATTGTATTCGTTTTAGTCTAACGGCCATTAAAGGTGTTGGGATCCAAGCGTTGAAGGAAATTGTCAATGCTAGAAAAGAAAAGCCGTTTACTGATCTTTTCGATTTTTGTCTTCGCGTACCTTTAAAAACAGTAAATCGGAAAACAATCGAAAACCTTATTTATTCCGGAAGCTTTGATGAGTTTGGCAAAGACAGGGCAACTTTACTTGCAACCGTCGATGTTGCGATTGATCATGCTCAGTTGATGAAGCCAGATGATCATCAGATGGACCTACAATTTTTCCAAAATTTAGGAATTCAACCGAAATATGTTGATGTTGAACCGATGCCGGTTAATTTAAAATTGCAAAATGAAAAAGAAGTATTAGGAATGTTTGTATCAGAACATCCAGCATCAATCAATCGGGAAATTTTCCAACTTCATGGGGCAATTTTTATTGATGATATAGAACGAATGAAACAAACTGTGAAAATTGCGGCCTATATTCAAGAAGAAAGAAGAATACGAACGAAAAAAGGCGAAGCGATGGCATTTCTCGAAATAAGTGATGAAACGGATGAAGTTTCAGCGGTTGCTTTTCCAGATGTATATAAAAAGTCGATGACCTTCTTAAAAAAAGGTGAAATCGTATTTTTAACCGGATATTTAGAATTAAGAAATGGGAATAGGCAATTTGTCATTCGTGAAGCCGTACATGAAAAAGAGCTCAAAGAACAAACAAGTAAAAATCGATTATATATTAAAATTACAGAGGATAGTCAAAGTCGAGAAACTATAAACAAATTCAATAGAATTTTGAAAAAAAATAAAGGAAATACACCAGTTATTTTATACTATGAGAAATATAAAAGGACTGTCCGCTTAAGAACAGAACAATGGATAAACGTTGATGAAGAACTTTTAAACACGCTACAAACCTTGTTTGGAACAGGCAATGTTGTACTCAAATAAAATTGTGTGCAGCATTGCCTTTTTTAAATTTATTAAATAAAACTTTACAAGCAATTTAGTTATGATATATTATTTTAACTATACTTCTGGTCAGACCACTTAGAAAGAGATATTATAAAATTATCCTTTAGGAGTGGAAAAAGATGAGTTTAAAGGAAGAAGCACTACAATTACATGAAAAGCATCGTGGGAAATTGGAGATCCGTTCCAAAGTTCCCGTCAAAGATGCAAAGGATTTAAGTTTAGCTTATTCACCAGGAGTAGCAGAACCTTGTAAAGTTATTGTTAATCGACCAGAGACTGTTTATGACTATACGATAAAGGGCAATACTGTAGGAGTGGTCTCTGACGGAACAGCTGTATTAGGGTTAGGGAATATTGGACCTGAAGCGGCCTTACCAGTGATGGAAGGAAAAGCGATTCTTTTTAAAAGTTTTGCAGGTATTGACGGAATCCCGATATGTTTAGACACTACGAATGTTGATAAAATTGTGGAAACAGTAAAAATATTAGCACCGAATTTTGGTGGCATTAACTTAGAAGATATTGCTGCACCAAATTGTTTTGAAATTGAAGAGCGGTTAAAGGCTGAAGTTGATATTCCAGTTTTTCACGATGATCAGCACGGTACTGCCATCGTCACATTAGCCGGTTTAATTAATGCACTAAAATTAACTGGTAAAAGTAAAGATGATATTAAAGTCATCGTTAATGGTGCTGGTGCAGCGGGAACTGCAATCATAAAATTAATGTATCATTATGGAATTAAAAATATTATTATGTGTGACACAAAAGGCTCTATTTATGAAGGTAGACCTTATCGAATGAACCCACTAAAAGAAGAAGTAGCGAAGTTTACGAATCCTGAAAGAAAAATCGGAAATCTTTCAGAAGTTATTCAAGGTGCAGATGTGTTTATTGGGGTATCCGCTAAAGGGGTATTGACAAAAGAAATGGTACAAACAATGAATAGTGATCCGATCATCTTTGCAATGGCAAATCCGGAACCGGAAATCATGCCAGAAGATGCAAAAGATGCTGGTGCAGCTGTTATTGGAACTGGTCGATCCGATTATCCGAATCAAGTAAATAATGTACTTGCATTCCCAGGAATTTTTAGAGGAGCGTTAGATGTTCGTGCAACCCAAATTAATGAAGAGATGAAAATAGCTGCTGTAAAAGCTATTGCGGGGTTAATCCAGGACGATGAACTTTCAAAGGATTATATTATTCCGAAACCATTTGACCCGAATGTTGCTCCAACAGTAGCAGAAGCTGTTGCTAAGGCAGCAATTGAAACAGGTGTTGCACAGAAAAAAATTGATCCCCGTATCGTTTTTGAGAGGACACAACAATTAGCTACGATATAGAAAAATAGAGAGTGAATAATATGGAGAACCAACATAGTCAGACAAAAGTTTATTTAAATATATTAGAGAAATTAAAAGAAATCATTCATCAAAAAAATCTATTGCCCGGCGACAAACTACCTTCTGAACGTGAATTAGCCGAAACATTAAATGTAGGGCGTTCAAGTGTCAGAGAAGCGTTACGGGCAATGGAACTGTTAGGGTTAATTGAAACGAGAAGAGGCGAAGGGACATTTGTCGGTCATTTTCATAAACATCGTCTAATCGAACTTTTAGGTTGGTTTGTTCTGCAAAGAGATCATGCAGAAGACGATGTAGTTGAAACGAGAAGAATGCTTGAGTATGCCTCGATTACTCAATTAATTAATAATAAAAGAAAAATTGATTTATCAAACTGGATTGATAATGAACAAATTAACAGATCTCACTTTTTCGAAAAACTAATTGTAGCCACAGAAAATGATTTATTAAACAAAATCTGGCGGGTATTATTAAATTTCGAAAAAACATTTGTGACAAAAACTGAAACAATATCAAGTGAAGCTTGTTTACAATTAGTGAAAGCTATTAATGATTCGAACGCTCATGAAGCGCTTTCGATTTATTTGAAATCCTTTACCGAACCAAACTCAACATTTGAACAATAATTGTTAGAAATAATAGTTTAAGGGAAATTAAGACTAGCTATGAATTTTTCAAGGGGGGTAGAACCTTGCTTAAAGATATCTTTACAAAAAACAAGAAAAAATATGCAACGATACCTGTAACACCTGCCAAAAGTGATGTGCCTGTAGGAATTATGACGAAATGTCCAGAATGTAAAAAAGCGATGTTTACAAAGGAATTAGAAAAGCATTTAATGGTATGTACTCATTGTGACCATCATTTTCCAATCGGAGCAATGGAACGCATACATATGGTTCTTGATGAAGGTTCCTTTATAGAACTTGATACAGAATTAGAGTCAACAAATCCATTATCTTTCCCTGGTTATATTGAAAAGGTTGAAAAAGATAAACAAAAGGCGAAAATTAACGAAGCGGTCGTAACAGGAACAGGTACGATTGATAATCGTCAAGTTGTCGTTGCTGTTATGGATTCGAATTTCCGAATGGGAAGTATGGGGTCCGTAGTAGGTGAAAAAATTAAGCGTGCCATTGAAAAAGCTGATGAATTAAAGGTGCCTTTTATTATCTTTACAGCTTCAGGTGGAGCAAGGATGCAAGAAGGTGTATTGAGCTTAATGCAAATGGCAAAAACAAGTGCGGCACTTAAAAGATTCAGTGATAATGGCGGGTTAATTGTTGTTGTCATGACCCATCCGACTACCGGTGGTGTTTCAGCTAGCTTTGCTTCTTTAGGTGATTATAACTTTGCTGAGCCAGGAGCATTAATCGGATTTTCCGGTCGAAGAATTATTGAACAAACAATCCGTGAAAAATTACCTGATGATTTCCAAACGGCTGAGTTCCAATTACAACACGGGCAACTTGATGCGATTATCCATCGTAAAGAAATGAAAGAAAAGTTATCTTTCATTGTGGAACTTCACTCCAATGGAGGTGAGGCGTAATGGCATTTGAACTAGAATTCGAAAAGCCGATTAATGATTTACGCAAAAAAATTGATGAATTAATAGATATTACAAAAAAAGCAGATGTTGATTTAACGTCTGAGATTGAAAAATTAGAAAAACGCTTACAAAACTTAGAAGATGAAGTATATTTAAATTTACAAGCTTGGGATCGTGTGCAAATTGCTCGCCATCCTAATCGTCCAACAACATTAGATTATGTCGAACAAATATTTGAAGACTTTTTCGAACTTCATGGCGACCGAGTTTTCGGCGATGATGAAGCGATTGTTGGCGGGATTGCTAAATATAAAGGAAGACCTGTTACGGTAATTGGTCATCAAAGAGGAAAAGATACGAAGGAAAATATTCGCCGCAACTTCGGTATGCCTCATCCTGAAGGTTATCGGAAAGCATTACGTTTAATGAAGCAAGCGGACAAGTTTAACCGTCCAATTATTTGCTTTATTGATACGAAAGGAGCTTATCCTGGTAAAGCTGCCGAAGAACGAGGGCAGAGTGAAGCAATTGCGCGAAACCTTTTTGAAATGGCAGGTTTTTCTGTGCCGATTATTTGTGTTGTAATCGGTGAAGGCGGAAGTGGTGGTGCATTAGGAATTGGTGTAGGAAACCATGTATTTATGCTGGAAAACTCCATTTATTCCGTTATTTCACCAGAAGGTGCTGCATCCATTTTATGGAAGGATGCAACACAAGCAAAACGAGCTGCTGAATCAATGAGAATTACAGCTGGCGATTTAAAAGAAATGGGGATTATTGATGGAATTATCCCAGAAGTAAAAGGTGGCGCCCATAAAAATATAGAAGAACAAGCAAAATTAATAGATATTGTATTAGAGAAGTCTCTAAATGAACTTTCCCAATTAACAAAAGAGGAATTAATCGATCAACGCTATGAAAAATATGCGAAAATCGGTGTCTACTTAGAAAAAGAAACTTCGGATGTTAAATGATTTTTTGCCGAAGTAGCCATATCTAGTTTATGAACGTGTCGATTGAGGATGCGTTCTTTTTTCTGTATATAACGTATAAATAGTTAAAAATTCAAAAGTTTACTGGAAAATGAGTTTTAATATTATGTGAAATGTTTAGGAATTTTTAAAGGATTAAAACTTTTACCATGAATACCCTTACATTCACAATTATGTCATATATTTTATTGAGTTCAGAAATTTATAATGGTATGTTATTTATGGGTCAAGTTAATTATTTAACAAAGTATAGTTCTGTAATCTCTCAATCTTTTAATAACGGGGTGATTAAATGGAGAAAATTGCTGTATTAACAAGTGGTGGAGATTCACCGGGAATGAACGCAGCAATTCGTGCTGTTGTTAGGAAGGGAATTTTCCATGGATTGGAAGTTTATGGTATATATAACGGTTATCATGGTTTAGTTAATGGAAATATAGCTAAATTAGAATTAGGATCCGTTGGTGATATAATTCATCGTGGCGGTACGATGCTACGCTCGGCACGATTACCTGAATTTACTGATGTTGAAGTTCAGAAAAAAGGTATCGAGCAATTGAAAAAGTTAGGCATTGAAGGTTTAATTGTTATTGGCGGTGATGGATCATACCGTGGAGCCGATGCCTTGTCAAAATTAGGATTTCCATGCATAGGAGTACCAGGGACGATTGATAATGATATTGTTGGAACTGAACTTACAATTGGGTTTGATACAGCATTAAACACTGCCATTAATGCAATTGACCGAATTCGTGATACTGCTTCATCCCACGAAAGAACTTTCGTTGTGGAAGTGATGGGACGAGATGCCGGGGATATCGCTCTTTATTCTGGTCTTGCAGGCGGTGCTGAAACGATTTTAATCCCTGAAGAGAATGAAAGTATTGATCATATTATAGAACGTTTAAATCGGGGTAAACTAAGGGGGAAAAAGCATAGTATTATTGTTGTAGCAGAAGGTGTCATGAGTGGTGTAGAATTAGCCGAAAAATTACGTGAGAGAATTGATTCAGATGTACGTGTATCTGTTCTTGGTCATATTCAACGGGGCGGTACACCAACTGCAAGCGACAGAGTATTAGCGAGTCGATTAGGAGCTCGCGCAGTTGAACTTTTATTGGAAGGTAAAGCTGGTAGAGCGGTTGGTATTGTAGAAAATAAAATTGTGGACAATGCCTTTTCAGATATTATTGATCAACCTCATAATATTGATCGGGGTATTATTCAATTATCAAAAGAATTATCAATTTAAATTAGCAGGAGGATTTTTTATATGAGAAGAACGAAAATTGTATGTACCATCGGACCAGCAAGTGAAAGTGTAGAAAAGTTAGTACAATTAATTGAAGCTGGTATGAATGTTTGCCGTCTAAACTTTTCACACGGTGACCATGAAGAACATAAACAACGCATTCAAAATATCCGCGAAGCTGAAAGAATTACTGGTAAATCTGTAGCACTATTATTAGATACAAAAGGTCCAGAAATTCGTACACACCAAGTAGAAAATGGTTCTATTGAATTAAAACAAGGAACTAACGTTATTATTTCCATGGAGGAAGTATTAGGTACTCCAGAAAAATTCTCTGTAACTTACAGCGGATTAATTGATGATGTCCATGTAGGTTCAAAAATTTTATTAGATGATGGTTTAATTGAACTTGAAGTTACTGATATACATAAAGATAAAGGTGAAATCGTTACTACAGTTTTAAATAACGGTACTTTAAAAAATAAAAAAGGTGTAAACGTTCCAGGCGTATCCGTTAATTTACCAGGTATTACAAAAAAAGATGCCGAAGATATTATTTTTGGAATTAGTCAAGGCATTGATTTTATTGCAGCATCCTTTGTTCGCCGTCCAAGTGACGTATTAGATATTCGTGAGCTATTAGAAAAACATAATGCGACTGATATTCACATTATCCCTAAAATTGAAAACCAAGAAGGTGTGGACAACATCGACGAAATTTTAGAGGTAAGTGACGGTTTAATGGTTGCGCGTGGTGACCTTGGGGTAGAAATTCCAGCCGAAGAAGTACCTCTAGTGCAAAAAATGTTAATTAAAAAATGTAATAAATATGCAAAACCAGTTATTACAGCGACACAAATGTTGGATTCTATGCAAAGAAACCCTCGTCCAACACGTGCGGAAGCTAGTGACGTAGCAAACGCAATCTTTGATGGAACAGATGCAATCATGCTTTCTGGTGAAACTGCAGCAGGTGCATATCCAGTAGAAGCAGTTAAAACAATGCATAACATTGCTCTAAAAGCAGAAAGTGCTTTAGATCATAAAGAAATTTTAAAAGAGCGTAGTAAAGAAACAGATCACAATATTACAGATTCCATTTGCCAATCTGTTGCCCATACTGTGATCAATCTAGATATTAATTCTATTATTACACCAACGGAAAGTGGTAGCACTGCACGTATGGTTTCCAAATACCGTCCAAAAGCACCAATCGTTGCAGTAACAAGTCATGAAAAAGTAAGAAATCAATTAAACTTAGTTTGGGGAGTTTATCCTCAATTAGGTTCACAAGCTTCATCAACGGATGAAATGTTAGATATTTCTGTATCAGCAGCATTACAAAGTGATATCGTGAAATATGGTGACACTGTAGTAATTACAGCTGGTGTACCAGTTGGTAAAGCAGGTACAACAAACATCATGAAAGTACACTCTGTAGGTAACTCTTTAGTTAAAGGACAAGGTGTTGGAAGAAAACATGCTGTTGGTAAAGTTGTAGTTGCGAAAAACGCTCAAGAAGCTCTAGATAAAGTGACAGAAGGCTCTGTTTTAGTGACTTATATGACAGACCGTGACATGGTTCCTGCTCTTGAAAAATGTAGTGCAGTTGTTACCGTTGAAGGTGGTTTAACAAGTCATGCAGCTGTAGTTGGTTTAAACCTTGGTAAACCAGTTGTTGTAGGCGTTGAGAATGCTTTTGAAATCTTCAGTGACGGTCAAGAAGTAACTGTCGATGCAAGCTCTGGTTTAATTTACGAAGGACGTAACCGTGTATTATAATTAGAGTAAATTAGGTTAGGTTGATAACAGTTTGAATAGTTGGCGGTGTTGCAAATGAAATATTTAATTCCAATATTTGTAGTATTTCCTGCATTAGAAATCGGTGTACTCCTATGGTCAGGTACGAAAATCGGTGTATTCAACACGGTGGTACTCATTATTTTGACTGGAGTTTTAGGAGTATTTTTTGCTCGTAAGCAAGGATTTGAAGTAATGCAGAAAATAAGGATGACAATGCAAAGTGGGCAACCACCTGGGGAAGTATTGCTCGACGGATTATGTGTTATGATCGGTGGAATTTTGCTTTTACTTCCAGGATTTATTTCGGATATCATTGGGTTAATATTTCTATTACCGCTAACAAGACTGTTAGTAAAGCCATATATGAAAAAGTGGTTTAAAAACCGTGCAAACCGAACGACAACTTTTATAATACGATGATTTTTAGGCAGGCTACGAGAAAGTAGCCTGTTTTTTTTGTGTTAGTATGGTGAAGACCGAAAATGGGGTAAAACAGAACCTGAGTTGTTTTTCGAACAGTGCGTTCATTGGCGAACGAGTGGGGCTAGTCTAATAACCGAAAACTATCTAACCAAAATGTTCCTATTACCAACTTACCACCACCCTAATCTCCCTTAATGTACAACCAAATACTTTTCAACACCTCTGTTTTATATAAAGTACTAATAATAACCGCTACTAATGGTCCAATAAAGAGCCCAAATAAACCAAACAACTGTAACCCGACAAATATTGATACTAAAGAAGCTAACGGACTAATCCCAATATTTGTAGAAACAATTTTCGGCTCCATTAATTGTCGCTGGACGATAATAATCAAATATAGGACAGCTAGTCCAATCCCAAGGTAATAATTTTCAACAATAAATTGATAACTAATCCATGGGATAAATACGATGCCTGTCCCAAGATAAGGAAGAAGATCGATGAGTCCGATAATAAAAGCAAGGGCTAACGCATATTCGACACGTAAAATTATTAAACCGACTAGCACAATTACTGCGGTAATCGTAATTAGTGTGAGTTGGGCGCGGAAAAATCCGAACAACGCTTTCCGTAATTCTAAGTAAACTTTCATCCCGCTTTGTTTAAAATGAATGGGCAAATATTTACCGCCCATTCTTTTTAGCTTGTACCAATCTTTGCTAATGAAAAACGTTCCTGCAATTGTAAAAATAAATACGGTTGCTGCATTAGGAAACCAGGAAATAAATGCAGGTATTTTCGTAAGTAGAGTTTGTAATAAATTAGCAAGCGTTCCTGCAATACTAGTTCCTAACTCATTGATTTTTGTCGTAATTGTTTCTTGTTGGTTATCCGGGAGGCTATTTAAGTAACGGCCAATCTCTTGGAAAAAAGGAATCACTGTTTTCGTCAACCAATCTTCAATAAAGCCGACTAAATGAAAAATATAATCTGGTAACGTTTCTTGAAAATAATTGGCGCCAGAGATTAACTGTGCGATAAGTAAAGTGAGTAAACTAGCAAGTAAACCGAAAATAAAGATAAGAACAATTAAAACAGCGATTACTCTCGGCAATCTAGCGTGGATTTGTAAAAAATTTACGATTGGATTCATGAAAAAGGCAATGATCCAGGCAAATAAAAATGGGTAAAGCAAGGAGGATAAGTAAAAACTAGCAATTATAGTAAAAACAATTAAACTAATAACAATGAAAAATCGTAATAAACGATTGAAGTGAATCGTATTCAAAAGTTTTCCTCCTTATCAATACTTATATTTACATTTTATTGTTCGGCTATTAATATAAAACTAGTAAACTAATTTTTTTTAAAAAATTGTTCGACAAAAACTGAAAAAGATATCTAAAATTCTACAAAAACTCTATTTTATAGAAAAAAACTATAAAAAAATAAATTTTTCATAAAAATGTAAACCCTTTCACAATCGTGAATAAGGCAGAAAATTATGGTGTTAGGCATAAAAATATTACATTATCAAAACATACTAAAAATATAGCGAAATAAAGTTTTTTTGAAAAAATAATATTCTATTCACATTTTCGTCACTTTCCATTCACAAAATAGATTTTTTTAGTTATAATAGTGTCAAAGAAACAAATAAAGAGATTATTTGGTTTTCTTTGAAAAAGATTTTGTAAGCATTTTCTTTCATGGTATACATGGTTTTAGGATATAATTTCTATGACTATTTTTTTCGATTATTTTGTCACAAATTATTGTGATTTTACAGAATAGGAAGAAATAGGTACATAATTGTGATATTATAATGCTTACGAAACAAAGGGGATAATTTTTTGAAAATTTTCTAAATAAAATAAGTAATATGAAAGGGGAATGTTACATGACAGCTACTAAAGGTTTGGAAGGAGTTATTGCCGCAAATTCATCTATCAGTTCAATTATTGATGACAAATTAACGTATGTGGGATATGATATTGACGATTTAACTGAAAATGCCTCCTTTGAAGAAGTAGTTTACCTACTATGGCATCGTCGTTTACCAAATAAAGTAGAATTAGAAGATTTTAAGATTCAACTAGCAAACAATGCAGAAATTCCAAATGAACTTATTGAACAATTAAAAGCATATCCAAAAGATGTTCACCCAATGGCAATTTTACGTAGTGCAATGTCTGTTTTAGGTTTATATGATGAAGAAGCAGACGATCAATCAGATGAAGCAAACTACCGTAAAGCAATCCGCATTCAAGCGAAAATTCCTACAGTTGTAACTGCATTTGCTAGAATTAGACAAGGTTTAGAGCCTGTCGCTCCACGTAAAGATTTAGGTTTTGCTGCTAACTTCCTATACATGTTAAAAGGTGAAGAGCCAGATGAAATTGCTATTGAAGCATTTAATAAAGCATTAGTATTGCATGCTGACCACGAATTAAATGCATCTACATTCACAGCACGTGTTTGTGTGGCTACATTATCTGATGTATATTCTGGTATTGCATCTGCAATCGGTGCGCTTAAAGGGCCTCTACACGGTGGAGCAAACGAGCAAGTTATGAAAATGTTAATGGAAATTGGTGACATTGAAAACGTAGAGTCCTATATTGAAGAGAAATTTGCGAATAAAGAAAAAATTATGGGATTCGGACACCGCGTATATCGCAAAGGTGATCCACGTGCTAAACACTTAAAATTAATGTCCGAAAAATTAACGAAATTAACTGGCGAGCCAAAATGGTATGAAATGTCAGTTAAAATAGAAGCACTAGTTCAAAGCAAAAAGCCGCTACCAGCAAACGTTGACTTTTATTCTGCTTCTGTTTACCATAGTCTTGGAATTGAACACGACTTATTTACATTAATTTTCGCAGTAAGTCGTACATCCGGCTGGTTAGCACATATTATGGAACAATATGAAAACAACCGTATCATCCGTCCACGTGCTGAATATGTTGGACCAGGTAAACGTGCATATGTTCCATTAGAAGATAGATAAAATGATAGTTTTGTTTGTACATTCTCAAAATATGAGAATTTACTAAATAGAAGGTTAGGAGAACTAGTTCTCCTAGCCTTTCACTACGAAGATGGAGGGAAAGATATATGACACAAGGTGAAAAAATTACAGTTACAAATGGGGTATTAAACGTACCAAACAATCCAATTATTCCTTTTATCGAAGGTGACGGTACAGGGCCAGATATTTGGGCTGCAGCATCCCGCGTTTTAGATGCAGCTGTAGAAAAAGCTTATAATGGCGAAAAGAAAATCGTTTGGAAAGAAGTTTATGCTGGTGAAAAAGCATTCAACAAAACTGGTGAATGGCTACCACAAGAAACTTTAGATACAATTCGCGAAAACATTATCGCGATTAAAGGTCCTCTTACAACACCAATCGGCGGAGGAATTCGTTCATTAAACGTTGCACTTCGTCAAGAATTAGATCTATTCGTATGTTTACGTCCAGTTCGTTGGTTTGAAGGTGTTCCTTCTCCAGTTAAACGTCCTCAAGATGTAGACATGGTAATCTTCCGTGAAAACACTGAGGATATTTATGCAGGTGTTGAATATCAAGAAGGTACTCCTGAAGTGAAAAAAGTAATTGATTTCTTACAAAATGAAATGGGCGTTAAGAAAATCCGTTTCCCTGAAACTTCAGGTATCGGAATTAAGCCAGTTTCGAAAGAAGGAACTGAACGTTTAGTACGTTCTGCTATCAACTATGCAATTAAAGAAGGAAGAAAATCTGTTACTCTTGTACATAAAGGTAACATCATGAAATTTACTGAAGGTGCGTTCAAAATCTGGGGTTATGAACTAGCGGAAAGAGAATTCGGCGATAAAGTATTTACTTGGGCTGAATATGATCGTATTAAAGAAGCAGAAGGTGTAGAAGCTGCAAACAAAGCTCAAGCTGAAGCAGAAGCTGCAGGTAAAATCATCATTAAAGATGCAATTGCAGACATCTTCTTACAACAAATTTTAACTCGTCCACGTGAGTTCGACGTCGTTGCTACAATGAACTTAAACGGCGACTATATTTCTGATGCACTAGCTGCTCAAGTTGGTGGAATTGGTATTGCTCCAGGAGCAAACATTAACTATGAAACTGGTCATGCTATTTTCGAAGCAACTCACGGTACTGCTCCAAAATATGCAGGACTAGACAAAGTTAACCCATCCTCTGTACTACTTTCTGGTGTGTTAATGTTAGAACACTTAGGTTGGAAAGAAGCTGCTGATTTAATTACTGCTTCTGTAGAGAAAACAATTTCTTCTAAAGTTGTAACTTACGACTTTGCTCGTCTAATGGAAGGTGCAACTGAAGTTAAATGTTCTGAGTTTGCAGACGAGTTAATTAAGAATCTATAATTCTTTTTTAAAAAACTAATTTGTGAAATAAAATATAAAATTGTCTTCACAAAGAGCTGTTCCGATAAGCGACAACAATTGTTGCTTGGAACAGCTCTTTTTTTATGAGTAATGGTATTGGAAGTTTTGGATGACAAAAATCGCCTTTATTATCGAATTCTTTTGTTTAAATCATAAGAATTGGTATAATGATATTAACTTGGATGAGTTTGGGGTTATTAAATTTATGGAGGAACCTGTCACATGAGTAAAAAAGTTTTAGTTGTTGATGATGAAGAGTCAATCGTTACATTGCTTGAGTACAATTTAAGTCAAGCGGGATATGAGGTAATTACAGCATACGATGGTGCAACGGGCTTAGAAAAAGCGAAGAATGAAAACCCTGATTTTATTGTACTTGATCTAATGTTACCTAAAATGGACGGGATGGAAGTTTGTAAAGAACTCCGAAACAATCAAATACATACACCGATACTTATGCTAACAGCAAAAGACGATGAAATTGATAAAGTTTTAGGGTTAGAACTTGGTGCTGATGATTACATGACAAAACCATTCAGTCCAAGGGAAGTTGTAGCGAGAGTAAAAGCGATATTACGGAGAACACAAAACTTTGTTAGTGTAAGTGCGAAAGAGGAAGAAGATTTTACAAAAATCCAAGTTGGTGACTTAGAAATTCTCCCTGAACAATATGAAGTGTATTTAAATGGGGAATTATTAGAGTTTACACCAAAGGAATTTGAGTTGCTCGTATATTTAACGCAAAATAAAGGTCGTGTTTTAACGAGAGATCAATTATTGAATGCGGTATGGAATTACGATTTTGCAGGGGATACTAGAATCGTAGACGTCCATATTAGCCATTTAAGAGATAAAATTGAAACGAACTCTAAAAAGCCCCAATATATTAAAACGATTCGTGGATTAGGCTATAAATTTGAGGAGCCGAAAGCATGAAAAAATTGCGCTTTAAATTTCAATTTGCGCTATTTTTACTTATTGTCATTGTTTTTATCGGTTTAGGTTTTAGCCTAGGCCAATTGTTTAAAAATCTATATTTAGAAACGTATCATAAACAATTTCAAAAACAAGGACATCTTGTTGCGCAACAAATTGAAAATTATGGTGGAATCGGCCACCTTAACGAATCTGATTTTAACCAAATACAGAGTATGATCGATACGAGAATTTCCATCCTAAATATGGATGGAAATATCATTTTCGATAGTGGAAAAGATAAAGATTTTTATTATAAACACGATGATGTCGTAACTGATATTATTAATTCTGTACATAAAGAGGAACATGGGATTAAACATATTGGCAGAGGTTTCCATATTACGTATTACTGGGAAATAATAGGTGATATTGAACAGCCAAATGGTATTTTAATTATGGCTACAGCTCATGATACGCTAAGGGAGGCGTACCAAAAGTTATGGTTAATCCTTTCTATTGTACTAACAATTGCTTTTCTCGTTATATTGTTGATTAGTTCACGTATCATTTCTAGTTTTACAAGACCTGTAGAGTCTGCGGTTAAAGCAGCAATTGAACTTGCAAAAGGAAACTATCACGCGAGAACATACGAAGATTACAATAGTGATTTTAGTATGTTAAATACGTCCATTAATATACTTGCCCGAAATTTACAACGAATTACGAAAGAACAAGAAATGCATAATGATCGTTTAATTACTGTTATCGAAAACATGGGAATTCCTTTAGTTTTAATCGATGATAAAGGATTCTTAAAAATGACGAACCAAATTTACAATGATGTGTTTCGGGTTACAGACGAAGAAGTTATTGGAAAAAACTATTTAGATGTTATCGAACATATTGAGATTAAACAGATTGTCGAGGAAGTCTTTTTAACGGAACAAAAAATTCGCAAACAAATTATCGTCCCAATTGGTATACACAGAAAACATTTTGAAGTTTATGGTGCACCGATTATTAGTTTTCATAATGAATGGAAGGGAATAGTTCTCGTATTCCATGATATAACAGATATTAAGAAGTTAGAACAAATCAGGAAAGACTTTGTTGCTAATGTTTCCCATGAGTTAAAAACACCAATTACGTCTATTAAAGGTTTTTCTGAAACACTATTAGACGGGGCAATGTATGATGAAAAAACATTAGAATCCTTTTTAAAAATAATTTTAAAAGAAAGTGACCGTTTAAAGTCACTAACCCATGATTTACTAGAACTCTCACGGATTGAACAAGAAGGATTTAAATTAAATATTGGTACTGTAAATTGTTTAGAGTTAATTAATGAGATTAAAGAATCGTTAAATAAAAAAGCTGATGATAAACAGATTCAATTAGAAGTACATGGTGAAGAGGTTGTAATTGAAGGGGATCAACCACGCCTACAGCAAGTCTTTGTCAACCTAATATCCAATGCGTTAGCCTATACGCCACCAAAAGGTAGAGTTGATGTTTATATTAAAGATTTGCAAGATGAGGTTGAGATTTCCGTAAAAGATACTGGGATTGGAATTAACAAAGAAGAGATTCCACGGATTTTCGAACGGTTTTACCGTGTTGATAAGGCAAGAAGTCGATATTCTGGGGGGACAGGATTAGGCTTAGCAATTGTAAAGCATTTAGTAGAAGCCCATCACGGAGAAATTTGTGTGACGAGTAAACAAGGGAAAGGTTCAACCTTTACTGTTAGATTGTTGAAAAAATTTCCAGATTAACAATATTTTTACATATCTTTACAACGCCTTTATACGAGGTTTACATGGGGTTGGTAAGATAACTTATGAAAACCCCATCATCCAAGAACTGGATGCTAAAAGGCGAAGTAACCCCACTTCGCCTTTTTCTAT
>NZ_JAACYS010000046.1 GCF_009996845.1 Pallidibacillus pasinlerensis
GGAGACCCCAATATTTTTTCGACAGTTCAATAAAAATAGGTACATCGCAAAAAGTTCGAGAAGGAATCGTGTTGAAATCTCCTATACAAATATGTATAATATAAAAGTCCGCGTTAATTAATGATATAAAAGATTTAGGTTGCATGAACTGAGTCTTTTATGTATAATATTAAATGTTGACTTTTGATAGCGATGAAGTGAAAGGTTGCTGACACACCCGGCCACTTTGCCATGGCATGTGTGCAGGAAATTTTCACGGAGAAGTCTTGTAATTAGGCGAAAAGGAGGGAAAATAATGGCAAAACAAAAAATTCGTATCCGATTAAAAGCATTTGATCACCGAATTTTAGATCAATCTGCAGAAAAAATTGTAGAAACTGCAAAACGTTCTGGTGCATCTGTAAGTGGTCCGATTCCACTTCCAACAGAAAGAAGTGTATATACAATCTTACGTGCGGTTCATAAATATAAAGATTCTCGTGAACAATTTGAAATGCGCACACATAAACGTTTAATTGATATTATTAACCCAACTCCACAAACTGTAGATGCGTTAATGCGTTTAGATTTACCATCTGGTGTGGATATCGAGATTAAATTATAAATTATTAGGAGGTGTGACTGATGACCAAAGGAATCTTAGGTAGAAAAATTGGTATGACTCAAATTTTCCTTGAAAATGGTGACTTAATCCCTGTAACAGTAGTTGAAGTATCACCTAACGTTGTACTTCAAAAGAAAACTGTTGAAACAGACGGATATAATGCTATCCAATTAGGTTATGGTGAAAAACGCGAAAAATTAGCGAACAAACCCGAAAAAGGACATGTTGAAAAAGCAAATACCACTCCTAAGCGCTTCATCAGTGAAATTAGAGATGTAAACGTAGACGAGTACGAACTTGGTCAAGAAGTCAAAGTTGATATTTTCGAAGACGGAAGTATCGTTGATGTAACAGGAGTATCAAAAGGTAAAGGATTTGCAGGCTCAATTAAGCGTCACGGACAAGGACGTGGACCTATGTCTCACGGTTCTCGTTACCATCGTCGCCCCGGTTCAATGGGACCTGTTGATCCAGCAAGAGTATTCAAATCTAAAGCATTACCTGGACGTATGGGTGGAGAACGTGTAACTATTCAAAACCTTGAAATCGTTAAAGTTGATACAGAACGTAACCTGCTTCTAATCAAAGGAAACGTTCCTGGTCCTAAAAAATCATACTTGAAAATTAGAACTGCTGTTAAAGCAAAATAATTATTTTAGGAAAGGAGGACAAAAGGAATGCCAAAAGTAACATTATACAACCAAACTGGTTCACAAGTAGGCGAAATTGAACTTAATGATTCTATTTTCGGTATTGAACCAAATAATCATGTAATGGCTGAGGCTGTAATTGCATTGCGCGCTTCTGCTAGACAAGGTACACACAAAACAAAAAACCGTTCTGAAGTTCGTGGTGGCGGACGTAAACCATGGAGACAAAAAGGTACTGGTCGTGCACGTCAAGGTTCTATTCGTTCACCACAATGGCGCGGAGGGGGTACAGTATTTGGTCCTGTGCCAAGAAGTTATGCATACAAACTTCCTAAGAAAGTTCGTCGCTTAGCTATTAAATCTGCGTTATCAACAAAAGTACAAGAAAACAGTTTAGTTGTACTTGAAGATTTAAAATTCGAAGCACCAAAAACAAAAGAATTTGTTGCGGTACTTAAAAACTTATCAGTTGATTCTAAAGCATTAGTTGTTACTACAGCTGACAATGAAAATGTGTTCTTATCAGGACGTAACATTCCAGGTGTAACAGTTGTTGCAGCTAATGAATTCAATGTAATTGATGTATTAGGTCATGATAAGTTAATCATGACAAAAGACGCTGTTGAAAAAGTAGAGGAGGTGCTAGCATAATGGATGCACGTGATGTAATCAAGCGCCCCGTAATTACTGAACGCTCTATGAATGTTTTAAACGACCGTAAATATACGTTTGAAGTAGACGTAAGAGCAAACAAAACAGAGGTAAAACAAGCTGTTGAAGAAATCTTTGGTGTTAAAGTTGAAAAAGTTAACATTATGAACTACAAAGGTAAGTTCAAAAGAATGGGTAGATACGCTGGTTATACTAATAAACGTCGTAAAGCGATCGTTACTTTAACTGAAGATAGTAAAGAAATTGAAATTTTTAATGCGTAATGAATAAGAAAAGGAGGGAAATATAATGGCGATTAAACATTATAAACCTACCTCAAACGGTCGTCGTAATATGACAGTTTCTGATTTTGCTGAGATAACTACAGATCAACCAGAAAAAACATTATTACGTCCTTTAAACAAAAAGGCAGGCCGTAACAGTCAAGGTAGAATCACAGTTCGTCATAAAGGCGGAGGTCACAAACGCCAATATCGTCTAATTGATTTTAAGCGTGATAAAGATGGCATACCAGGACGCGTTGCCACTATCGAATATGATCCAAACCGTTCTGCAAATATTGCATTAATCCATTATCATGATGGTGAAAAACGTTATATCTTAGCTCCAAAAGGACTTAAAGTAGGAACAGATATTATGTCTGGTCCAGAAGCGGATATTAAAGTAGGTAATGCATTACCATTAGCAAATATTCCAGTTGGTACTTTTGTTCATAACATTGAGTTAAAACCAGGTAAAGGTGGACAATTAGTTCGTTCTGCTGGTACAAGTGCTCAAGTACTTGGTAAAGAAGGTAAATACGTATTAGTACGTCTTGCTTCTGGTGAAGTTCGTATGATCCTAGCTACTTGCCGTGCAACTGTAGGTCAAGTTGGTAACGAACAACACGAACTTATCAACATTGGTAAAGCAGGTCGTTCTCGTTGGTTAGGTAAACGTCCTTCTGTTCGTGGTTCTGTAATGAACCCTAACGATCACCCACACGGTGGTGGTGAAGGTAGAGCACCAATCGGACGTAAATCTCCAGTTACTCCTTGGGGCAAACCAACACTTGGTCTTAAAACTCGTAAGAAAAACAATAAATCTGATAAATTTATCGTTCGTCGTCGTAAAAAATAATCTGATTGGGCTACGGTTCAATCGTAGAACCGTAGGGCAATCACGAAGGGAGGTTCACTCATGGGTCGTAGCTTAAAAAAAGGACCTTTTGTAGATGATCATTTAATGAAAAAAGTAGAGGCATTAAACGAAAGTGGTAAGAAACAAGTGATTAAAACTTGGTCACGTCGTTCAACAATTTTCCCATCGTTTATTGGTCATACAATCGCTGTTTATGATGGACGCAAACATGTACCTGTATACATTACTGAAGATATGGTAGGACACAAACTTGGTGAGTTCGCGCCAACGCGTACGTATAGAGGTCATGCTGCTGATGATAAGAAAACAAGACGTTAAGAGAGGAGGGCAAATCCATGGAAGCAAAAGCTGTAGCGAAAACAGTTCGTATTGCGCCTCGTAAAGCTCGCTTAGTTATTGATTTAATTCGCGGCAAAGAAGTAGGCGAAGCAATCGCAATCTTAAAACATACGCCTAAAGCTGCATCTCCAATTGTGGAAAAAGTATTAAAATCTGCAATTGCCAATGCAGAGCATAACTATGAAATGGACGTTAATAACTTAGTTGTTTCTAAAGCTTTCGTTGATGAAGGGCCAACATTGAAACGTTACCGTCCACGTGCTCAAGGTCGTGCGACACAAATCAACAAACGTACTAGCCACATCACAATCGTGGTATCTGAAAAGAAGGAGGGATAATTAGTGGGTCAAAAAGTTAATCCTATTGGTATGCGTGTCGGGATTATCCGTGATTGGGAATCTAAATGGTACGCTGATAAAAACTATGCAGATCTTTTACATGAAGACATTAAAATTCGTGAATACATTGAGAACCGTTTAAAAGACGCTTCTGTATCAGGAGTTGAGATTGAACGCGCTGCAAACCGCGTGAACATCACAATCCATACAGCAAAACCAGGTATGGTAATCGGTAAAGGTGGTTCAGAAGTAGAAGCACTTCGTAAATCACTTAACGCTTTAACTGGTAAAAGGGTTCATATCAACATTGTTGAAATTAAAAAAGCTGATCTTGATGCAAAATTAGTTGCTGAAAATATCGCTCGTCAATTAGAGAACCGTGTATCTTTCCGTCGTGCACAAAAACAAGCAATCCAAAGAACTATGCGTGCAGGTGCGAAAGGTATTAAAACACAAGTTTCTGGTCGTCTAGGCGGAGCAGATATCGCTCGTGCTGAACATTATAGCGAAGGAACAGTTCCACTTCATACTTTGCGTGCTGATATTGACTATGCACACGCAGAAGCTGACACTACTTACGGTAAATTAGGTGTCAAAGTATGGATTTATCGTGGCGAAGTCCTTCCAACTAAGAAAAAATCCGAGGAAGGAGGAAAATAACTATGTTAATGCCTAAACGTGTTAAGTATCGTCGTCAACATCGTGGTAAAATGCGTGGACGCGCTAAAGGTGGTACAGAAGTTAACTTCGGTGAATTTGGTCTTCAAGCTCAAAGTTCATCTTGGGTTACTAACCGTCAAATCGAAGCTGCACGTATTGCAATGACTCGTTATATGAAACGTGGAGGAAAAGTTTGGATTCGTATTTTCCCTCACAAACCTTATACTGCAAAACCACTTGAAGTTCGTATGGGTTCCGGTAAAGGTGCTCCAGAAGGATGGGTAGCAGTTGTTAAACCTGGAAAAGTTATGTTTGAAATCGCTGGTGTATCAGAAGAGGTAGCGCGTGAAGCGTTCCGTCTTGCAGCTCACAAACTTCCAGTTAAAACTAAATTCGTAAAAAGAGAAGAAATTGGTGGTGAAGTAAATGAAGGCTAAAGAAATCCGTGATTTAACCACTGCCGAAATTGAACAAAAAATCAAATCATTAAAAGAAGAACTATTCAACCTACGTTTCCAATTGGCGACTGGTCAACTTGAAAATACTGCTCGTATTCGTGAAGTTCGTAAATCCATTGCTCGTATGAAAACTGTAATTCGTGAACGTGAGATCGGTATAAATAACTAATGCTCGAGAGGAGGTAAGGTAATGAGTGAACGCAACCAACGTAAAGTTTACACAGGGCGTGTTGTTTCAGACAAAATGGATAAAACCATTACCGTTTTAGTTGAAACATATAAGAAACATCCTCTTTATGGTAAACGTGTAAAATATTCTAAGAAATATAAAGCTCATGATGAAATGAACGAAGCGAAAATTGGCGATATTGTTCAGATCATGGAAACTCGTCCACTATCTGCAACAAAACGTTTTCGTTTAGTTAAAATCGTTGAAAAATCTGTTGTTATTTAATAAATGTAAAAGTGTTTATTCCGAAAGGAGGTTAACGGTATGATTCAACAGGAATCACGTATGAAAGTAGCTGATAACTCAGGTGCGCGTGAAGTGTTGACTATTAAAGTTTTAGGTGGCTCCGGTCGTAAATACGCTAATATTGGTGATGTAGTTGTTGCAACTGTAAAATCTGCAACACCAGGAGGCGTTGTTAAAAAAGGAGACGTTGTTAAAGCTGTAGTTGTTCGGACAAAACGCGGTGTGCGTCGTAATGACGGAACTTATATTCGATTTGATGAAAATGCATGTGTAATTATTCGTGATGACAAGAGCCCACGTGGAACACGTATTTTCGGACCTGTTGCACGTGAATTACGTGACAACAACTTCATGAAAATCGTTTCATTAGCTCCAGAAGTATTGTAATTAAATTTAGCTTTATGCCATGCAGGGAGGTGCGAACTATGCATGTGAAAAAAGGTGACAAGGTTAAAGTTATCACTGGTAAAGACAAAGGTAAAACAGGTGTTATCTTAAAAGCTTTACCTAAAAAAGATCGTGTAATCGTTGAAGGTGTTAATATCGTTAAGAAACATGCAAAACCTTCACAAGAAAATCCACAAGGTGGAATTATCGAAGTTGAAGCTCCAATTCATGTTTCTAACGTAATGGTTATTGATCCAAAAACAGGTGAACCAACTCGTGTTGGTTATAAAATAGAAGACGGTAAAAAAGTACGTATTGCTAAAAAATCAGGTGCGGTATTAGATTAATCCAAAGTGAAGAAGGGAGGTACACCAGATGAACCGCCTAAAAGAAAAATATTTAAAAGAAGTTGTTCCAAGTTTAATGGAAAAATTCAATTACAAATCTGTAATGCAAGTTCCTAAAGTAGAAAAAATAGTTGTCAACATGGGTGTTGGTGACGCAGTTCAAAATGCAAAAAACTTAGATATGGCTGTTGAAGAATTATCTTTAATTACAGGTCAAAAACCAGTTGTAACAAGAGCTAAAAAATCAATCGCTGGATTCCGTTTGCGTGAAGGTATGCCAATCGGATGTAAAGTTACACTTCGTGGAGAACGGATGTATGACTTTTTAGATAAACTTGTTTCAGTATCATTACCACGTGTACGTGACTTCCGTGGCATTTCTAAAAATGCTTTCGATGGAAGAGGTAACTACACATTAGGTATTAAAGAACAACTGATTTTCCCTGAAATTGATTACGATAAAGTTTCAAAAGTACGCGGTATGGATATTGTTATTGTAACAACAGCAAATACAGACGAAGAGTCTCGTGAGTTATTAGCTCAATTAGGTATGCCGTTTAAAAAGTAATCAATATATAAAGGAGGCGAAATCGTGGCAAAAAAATCAATGATCGCGAAACAAAAGCGCAAACAAAAATTTAAAGTACAAGAATATACACGTTGTGAACGCTGTGGCCGTCCGCATTCCGTTTATCGCAAATTCAAATTATGTCGAATTTGTTTCCGTGAATTAGCATATAAAGGTCAAATCCCTGGTGTTAAAAAAGCAAGCTGGTAATAAAACAGTCTTGGGAAGGAGGTAAAAACATATGGTAATGACAGATCCGATTGCAGATCTTTTAACACGTATCCGTAATGCAAACATGGTACGTCATGAAAGTTTAGAAGTTCCAGCATCAAAACTTAAAAAGGATATCGTTGAAATCCTTAAACGTGAAGGTTTCATCCGTGATGCTGAATATATCGAAGACAATAAACAAGGTATTATCCGTATCTTCTTAAAATACGGTCCAAATAATGAACGTGTAATTACTGGTCTAAAAAGAATCTCTAAGCCTGGTTTACGTGTATATGCAAAAGCTGATGAAGTACCTAAAGTATTGAACGGTCTAGGTATTGCGATACTATCTACATCTAGTGGTGTATTGACAGATAAAGAAGCTCGTGCACAAAAAGTAGGCGGAGAAGTTTTAGCTTACGTTTGGTAATTTAATGTTGAATGGAGGTGTAATGTATGTCACGTATTGGTAAGAAGCCAATCGAAATTCCTGCAGGCGTTACAGTAACTGTAGCTGATAATAATGTAGTAACTGTAAAAGGGCCTAAAGGTGAATTAACACGCGAATTTAATAAAGATATGAACATTTCTATCGAGGATAATGTAATCACGGTTACACGTCCTTCTGACTCTAAAGAACATCGTACGATTCATGGTACAACAAGAGCGAACCTAGCAAACATGGTAGAAGGAGTATCTAAAGGTTTTGAGAAAACTCTTGAGCTGATCGGGGTAGGTTACCGTGCACAAAAACAAGGTAACAAGCTTGTATTAAACGTTGGCTACTCTCATCCTGTTGAGTTTACACCTGAAGCTGGTATAGAAATCGAAGTTCCTGCTAACACAAAAATCGTTGTTAAAGGTTTCGATAAAGAAAAAGTAGGTGCTCTTGCAGCCAACATTCGTCAAGTACGTCCACCTGAGCCATATAAAGGTAAAGGTATTCGTTATGAAGGTGAATATGTACGTCGTAAAGAAGGTAAAACTGGTAAATAAGCCTAAAAGGGTTTAGAAAGGAGTGACAATCATGATTACAAAACCAGATAAAAATGCGGTACGTAAGAAAAGACATGCGCGTGTTCGTGCTAAAATATCCGGTACTCCTGAACGTCCAAGACTTTCAGTTTACCGTTCAAATAAACATATCTATGCACAATTGATTGATGATACGAATGGTGTAACACTTGTTAGTGCATCAACTTTAGATAAAGAAATTACTGTTGAATCTGCAAGTAATGCTGAAGCAGCTGCAAAAGTAGGCGAATTAGTTGCTAAACGAGCAATTGATAAAGGCTACAAATCTGTAGTATTTGATCGTAGTGGTTATTTATACCATGGTCGTATTAAAGCATTAGCAGATGCTGCTCGTGAAACAGGATTAGAATTCTAATACAAAAAGGAGGGAAAATAATGCGTCGTATTGACCCATCAAGACTTGAGCTTGAAGAGCGTGTTGTTACGATTAACCGCGTTTCTAAAGTTGTTAAAGGTGGACGCCGTATGCGTTTTACCGCATTGGTAGTAGTAGGCGATAAAAATGGCCATGTAGGTTTCGGTACTGGAAAGGCACAAGAGGTTCCAGATGCGATCCGTAAAGCAGTAGAAAATGCGAAGAAAAATCTAATTGAAGTACCACGTGTAGGTACAACAATTCCACATGAAATCATTGGTCGTTTTGGTGCAGGTAGAGTATTATTAAAACCTGCTCACGAAGGTACAGGAGTTATTGCTGGTGGTCCTGTTCGTGCGGTACTAGAATTAGCTGGTATCGGTGATATCTTAACCAAAAACCATGGTTCAAACACTCCAATTAACATGGTTCGTGCAACATTTGAAGGTATTAAAAACTTAAAACGTGCTGAAGAAGTTGCAAAATTACGTAATAAAACAGTTGAAGAATTGTTAGGTTAGGAGGGAAAAACATGGCGAAAAAACTTGAAATTACCCTCACTCGCAGCACTATTGGTCGTCCGCAAGATCAAAAAGATACGGTTAAAGCATTAGGCTTACGTAAATTACATCAAACTGTTGTTAAAGAAGATAACCCAGCTATTCGTGGTATGATTAATAAAGTATCACATTTAGTTTCTGTTAAAGAACAATAATTCTTATTAACACAAAAAAGGAGGTGCCAAAAGTGAAACTTCATGAACTTAAATTAAACGAAGGTGCTCGTAAAAGCCGCAAACGTGTAGGTCGTGGTACGGGAAGTGGTCACGGTAAAACAAGTACACGTGGTCATAAAGGTCAAAATGCTCGTTCTGGCGGTGGAGTAAGACCAGGTTTTGAAGGTGGACAAATGCCTTTATTCCAACGTTTACCAAAACGTGGTTTTACAAACATCAATCGTAAAGAATTTGCAATCGTGAATTTAGATACATTAAATCGCTTCGAGGACGGAACGGAAGTTACTCCTGAACTACTAATCGAAACAGGTATTGTAAGAAAAGAAAAATCCGGGATTAAAATCTTAGCTAATGGTAAATTAGAGAAAAAGCTTACTGTTAAAGCTCATAAATTCTCCGCTGCTGCTAAAGAAGCAATTGAAGCTGCAGGTGGCCAAACTGAGGTGATCTAATGTTCCGTGCTTTCTCCAATTTTATGCGTGTACCCGATTTACGGAATAAAATCATTTTTACTCTATTAATGTTGATCGTATTCCGTATTGGTACATTTATACCTGTACCAGGTGTTAATGCAGATGTTTTAAATTTCGGAACACAAAGTGCCTTCGGTGTGTTAAACATCTTTGGTGGTGGCGCCTTACAAAACTTCTCCATCTTTGCAGCTGGTATTATGCCTTACATTACAGCATCTATTATTATGCAGTTATTGCAAATGGATGTTGTACCGAAGTTTGTAGAATGGAGAAAACAAGGTGAGGTTGGCCGTAAGAAAATAGCTCAAATTACACGTTACGCAACGATTGTAATTGCCTTTATTCAAGGACTTGCTATGTCTTATGGCTTCAATGCTATTGCCGGCGGGCTTCTAATTGAAGATACTTCATTTGGTAACCACCTTTTAATAGCTCTTGTATTAACAGCAGGTACAGCGTTTTTAGTATGGTTAGGTGAAACGATTACTGAAAAAGGTGTTGGTAACGGTATTTCGATTATAATCTTTGGTGGTATTGTTGCTGCAATACCTTCAATGATTAATCAAGTTTACTTATCACAATTTGCAAATGCTGGAGACCAACTATTCATTCGAATCGTTATCGTAGCTCTACTTTTACTATTAATTTTAGCGATTATTGTTGGTGTAATTTTTGTGCAGCAAGCTATTCGTAAAATCCCGATTCAATATGCAAAACGTGTTCAAGGCAGCAGTTCAATTGGAGGAAATTCCTCTCATATACCGTTAAAAGTGAACTCTGCTGGGGTTATTCCGATAATCTTTGCTATTTCATTTCTAATTACACCGCCAACGATTGCAGGATTTTTCCGTGATCATGCAGTAGCTCAATGGGTAATCGAATGGTTTGACTATTCACATCCGTTTGGAATGGCCTTTTATGCTATTCTAGTTATTGCATTCACATATTTCTATGCGTTTGTTCAAGTGAACCCTGAACAGTTAGCTGAAAATTTAAAAACACAAGGCGGATATGTACCTGGACGTAGACCTGGTAAACAAACACAGGAATACTTTACTGGTGTTTTATATCGTCTAACATTTGTAGGTGCAATTTTCTTAGCTGTTGTCGCGATTTTGCCAGTGTTCTTTACAAATGTTGCTGGACTCCCTGCCAGTGTTCAAATTGGAGGAACAAGTTTATTAATTGTGATTGGTGTTGCATTGGATACGATGAAACAACTAGAATCACAACTTGTCAAACGTCACTATAAAGGATTTATAAAATAAATTAGGCTTTAGGGTTTAGGACTCCTTCTGGAGATCCTAATTTCCCTGGCTCAATCAGGGGGGAATATTGAAATGAATTTAATTCTAATGGGATTACCTGGAGCAGGTAAAGGTACCCAAGCTGAAAAAATCGTTGAAAAGTATCACATCCCTCATATTTCTACAGGAGATATGTTTCGTCAAGCTGTTAAAGATGAAACAGAATTAGGTTTAAAAGCTAAATCTTATATGGATAAAGGTGAGCTCGTTCCTGATGAAGTTACAATTGGAATTGTACGCGAACGCCTATCAAAAGAAGACTGTAACAACGGATTCTTACTTGATGGATTCCCAAGAACAGTTCCACAAGCCGAAAGTTTAGAGCAGATTTTAACTGATTTGAATAAAAAGCTTGATTATTGTATCAATATTCATGTAAATAAAGAAATTCTTATGGAACGTTTAACAGGTAGAAGAATTTGTAAATCATGTGGTTCTACTTATCATCTCGTATTCAATCCACCTGCTAAAGAAAATGTTTGTGATAAATGTGGCGGTGAACTTTATCAACGTGCTGATGATAATGCTGAAACGGTTGAAAATCGTTTAGATGTCAACTTAAAACAGCAGCAACCTTTATTAGACTTTTACAAAGATAAAGGTTACTTAGTAACGGTTGATGGTCAACAGCATATTGATCAAGTTTTCCAAGATGTTGACGCTCTTTTGAGTAAATTGAAATAAATTTGTTGTTAACGATAGGAAAACAATTACGTTAAAATTTTCCTGTTAACTACTTCATTTTTTTCGTGAATTTCTCATAAAAAAAATGTATAATAATTATTTGTGTAGTGTTGAATTGCCTCATTTTCGGTGATAATGAAAAATGAGATCTGTTTAGGATGGATTTTTCTTTTTATATGATCTTTTTCCTATATTATGAATAACTAGTTCTCAAACACACTTACACAATAAATACTATGTTTCCCCTGAATTTTAGAATAGTAATGTACAATGCGGTCGAGTAACTATATAAATTGCTATATGCAACGAATCATTTCCGTGAAATGTACTTGACTGAGGAGGAGGGAACGAGCTGAATGGCTAAAGAAGATGTAATCGAAGTCGAAGGTACTGTTGTCGAAACTCTACCAAACGCAATGTTTAAAGTTGAGTTGGAAAATGGACACACAGTACTTGCCCATGTCTCAGGTAAAATTCGTATGCACTTTATTCGTATATTACCTGGTGATAAAGTTACAGTAGAGTTATCACCATATGACTTGACGAGAGGCAGAATTACGTATCGTTTTAAATAATGCTCCGTCTGATAAGGAGGTAGAAGCAAGTGAAGGTTAGACCATCTGTTAAACCGATTTGCGAAAAATGTAAAGTCATTAAAAGACGCGGTAGAGTTATGGTTATTTGCGAAAACCCTAAACATAAACAAAGACAAGGATAATTCGAAGGAGGTGCAACTAATATGGCACGTATTGCAGGTGTAGACATTCCTAGAGATAAACGTGTAGTTATTTCATTAACTTACATCTATGGAATTGGTAAACCAACTGCTCAAAAAATCTTAGCTGAAGCAGGTGTTTCTGAAGACACACGAGTTCGTGATCTTACAGAAGACGAATTAAACAAAATTCGTGAAATCGTTGATACATTAAAAGTTGAAGGTGACTTACGTCGTGAAGTTTCCCTAAACATTAAACGTTTAATGGAAATCGGTTCTTACCGTGGATTACGTCACCGTCGTGGTTTACCTGTACGTGGACAAAATACTAAGAACAATGCTCGTACACGTAAAGGTCCTAAGAAAACTGTTGCGAATAAGAAAAAATAATAGGTAAAGGAGGTTAATTAGAGTGGCTCGTAAAACTAATACACGTAAACGTCGTGTGAAAAAGAATATTGAATCTGGAGTAGCACATATTCGTTCTACATTCAACAACACAATTGTTACTATTACAGATGTTCATGGAAATGCTGTTTCTTGGTCAAGTGCAGGTGCATTAGGATTTAAAGGTTCTCGTAAATCTACTCCATTTGCTGCACAAATGGCTGCAGAAACTGCTGCGAAAGCATCTATGGAACATGGTATGAGATCATTAGAAGTTAACGTTAAAGGCCCTGGAGCTGGTCGTGAGGCTGCTATTCGTGCTCTGCAAGCTGCAGGTTTAGAGGTAACAGCTATTAAAGATGTAACACCAGTTCCACATAACGGATGCCGCCCACCAAAACGTCGTCGTGTGTAACTTTGTGTATAGAACCAGCATCGTACGTCTATAATGGGATATGATGCACTATATAAAGAAAAATTGATTGTTGTGCACTAACGGGAATACTTTCTCTGGGGAATTTCGGTAGAAACTTATTTTACCGGGGTTTCGACGTTTTGAAGGAGGGTAAATTTGAATGATCGAAATTGAAAAACCAAAAATTGAAACAGTTGAGATCAGCGATGACGCCACGTATGGAAAATTCGTAGTAGAACCGCTTGAACGCGGATATGGTACAACTTTGGGTAACTCCTTACGTCGTATCCTGCTATCCTCACTTCCTGGTGCCGCTGTTACATCTATTCAAATAGATGGAGTACTACATGAGTTTTCAACGATTGAAGGCGTCGTAGAGGATGTAACTACAATTATTCTAAACTTAAAAAATCTTGCACTAAAGATTTATTCCGACGAAGAAAAAACACTTGAAATTGATATGAGTGGAGAAGGTGTCGTCACTGCAGCTGATATTAATCATGACAGTGATGTTGAAATTTTGAATCCTGATTTGCACATTTGTGAACTAGCAGCAAATGGTAAACTTCGTATGCGCATTACGGCTAAACGTGGTCGCGGATATAAAGTTGCAGATGAGAATAAACGTGATGACCAACCAATAGGTGTCATTCCAGTTGATTCAATTTATACACCAGTATCACGCGTATCTTATTTCGTTGAAAACACTCGGATTGGTCAGTCGGCAGATTTTGATAAATTAACTTTAGAAGTTTGGACAAATGGTAGTATCGGTCCAAAAGAGGCTATATCTTTAGCAGCTAAAATTTTAATGGAACATCTGAATATCTTTGTAGACTTAACAGATGAAGCACAAAATGCTGAAATCATGGTTGAGAAAGAAGAAGATCAGAAAGAAAAAGTTCTTGAAATGACAATTGAAGAACTTGACTTATCTGTTCGTTCCTACAACTGTCTAAAACGGGCTGGTATTAATACTGTCCAAGAATTAACGAACAAGACAGAAGAAGATATGATGAAAGTTCGAAATCTAGGTCGGAAATCACTAGATGAAGTTAAAGCTAAACTAGCTGAGTTAGGCCTTTCATTAAGAAAAGATGACTAACAGTCACTACTTACTTCATCAAAAAGGAGGGAAACAACTTGAGAAAATTAGGACGTACAAGTGATCAACGTAAAGCCTTATTACGTGATTTAGCAACGGATCTTATTATCAGTGAGCGTATTGTAACAACTGAAGCACGTGCAAAAGAACTACGTTCAGTAGTTGAAAAATTAGTTACGTTAGGTAAACGTGGCGATTTACATGCACGCCGTCAAGCAGCTGCTTTCGTTCGTAAAGAAGTTGCTAACGAAGAAACAAATCAAGATGCTTTACAAAAATTATTCGCTGATATTGCACCTCGTTATGAAGAACGTCAAGGTGGATATACACGTATTATGAAAATGGGTCCTCGTCGTGGTGACGGTGCTCCAATGGCAGTTATTGAATTTGTTGACTAATATAAATTGTTTAACTGCTTAAATTAGCTATTAAAGAAAAAAGGGCAGTTTATGTTGCCCTTTTTCTTTAAATATTCGAGAATACGCCAAACTTTAAAAAAGCGAGTGTTACGATAAAGGAATTATGCCCTTTGTCTAGCTCTAGTACCCTTCCTACTTTTACATTTGAATATTGTTTAAAAGACTGCACAGGAAGGGTGCAGGCTTTTTTATATATAGAGTTTGTGTTTTTTATCGTATCGTAAGTTTGAACTTATCTTAAATTATTCATACTAACGATAATTCATTCCCTTTATTAAACAATTCTTCTATTTTACTTTGGAGCCGATAATGTTTAGAATGTAGAGAGAAATGAGTCGAGAGGAGAAATGCCGGTTTTTAAAGACCGGGAGAGTAGGTGATTAGAATGGCGAATAAATTTGTTCAATTTAATAATGTTTCCTTCCGTTACGATGAAGAGGCACCATATGCACTAAAAAATGTATCTTTTTCTGTATTTGAAGGAGAATGGTTAGCGATTGTCGGTCACAATGGTTCAGGAAAATCAACTTTAGCTAAGTTAATGAATGGGCTTTTATTTCCTGAAGAAGGTGACGTTTATATAAATCATTTAAAACTATCTGAGGAATTAGTATGGGATATTCGTGACCAGGTTGGGATGGTTTTTCAAAATCCAGATAATCAGTTTGTTGGAACGACGGTACAAGATGATGTGGCTTTTGGTCTAGAAAACCACGGTATTCCTCGTGATGAGATGGTAGAACGAGTTCATGAAGCATTACGTCATGTGAATATGGTCGATTTTCTTGATCAAGAGCCACACCATTTATCTGGTGGTCAAAAACAGCGAGTGGCGATTGCTAGTGTCTTGGCATTACGCCCAAAAATCATCATTTTAGATGAGGCAACATCAATGCTTGATCCAAGAGGGCGTAATGAAGTGTTGGAAGTTGTCCGTGAACTAAAAAACAAAGAAAACTTAACGATTATTTCAATAACTCATGATTTAGATGAAGCTGCGAAGGCAGACCGGATTATTGTCATGAATAAAGGTCAAGTGTATCGGGAAGGACTTCCTGAAGACATTTTTATGATGGATGATGAATTAACAAAACTAGGTTTAGATATACCTTTTACAACAAAGTTAGTAAAGAGTTTAAGAGAGAATGGTTATGATATTCCGAAAGATATACTACAGGAAGAGAAGTTGGTGGATTATATATGGAAATTAAAACAAAACATTTAGAATATGTATATCAAAAAAATTCACCATTTGAAAAACGAGCCTTATATAATATAAACATAACCATTCCTGAAAATAGTTATACTGCCATCATCGGACATACTGGTTCGGGAAAATCGACATTATTACAACATTTTAATGGTTTACTACAGCCTACTAGCGGTGAAATTCAAATTGGTGATTTAGTTATTGGTTCAGAGAAAAAGAAAAAGGGGTTAAAATCGATTCGTAAAAAGGTCGGCATCGTTTTTCAATTTCCTGAACATCAATTATTTGAAGAAACAGTGGAAAAGGATATATGTTTTGGTCCGATGAACTTTGGGTTATCTGAAGAGGAAGCAAAAATTCGGGCAAAAAAAGCCTTAAAGCAAGTCGGGTTAAATGAGGAGTTTTTGCAAAAGTCACCATTTGACTTATCCGGTGGACAAATGCGTAGAATTGCGATTGCTGGAGTTTTGGCAATGAAACCGGAAGTGCTTGTTCTAGATGAACCAACAGCTGGATTGGATCCTAGGGGTAGAACAGAAATTATGGATATGTTCTATTCTTTATATAAACAACATGGTATCTCAATTGTATTAGTTACTCATAGTATGGAAGATGCATCAAAATATGCTGATCATATTATCGTTATGCATAAAGGAACCGTTTATAAGTACGGTACACCTCGAGAAATATTCGATTCACCCGAAGAATTAATTAAGTTAGGTTTAGATGTACCAGAGTCTATCCGTTTTCAATTGAAACTTGAAGAAAAAATTGGTGCACAAATAGGAAAACAACCGAGTATATCCATTAATGAATTAACTGACAACATTTTATCCTATTTAAAGCGGGGTGATATCCAATGATGGAAAAAATGATCTTTGGTCGTTATATACCTGTAGAGTCTGTCATCCATCGAATGGACCCCCGAGCAAAACTCATTATTGTTTTTTTATTTATTTTTGTTGTCTTTTTAGCAAATAATCCAATGACATACGGATTATTAGGTGTATTTACATTTATTGCATTATTACTATCCAATATAAAAATTTCCTTTATTATAAAAGGATTACGTTTTTTATTTTGGCTAATCTTATTTACCTTTTTATTACACATTTTCTTTACAAAAGAAGGAGAACTTCTCGTTAGTTGGGGCTTTATAAAAATTTATGAAGGTGGACTAATACAGGGAATTTATATTTCTTTACGCTTTTTCTTTTTAATTTTGTTTACATCTTTATTAACGTTAACGACAACACCGATTGAAATTACCGATGGGTTAGAAAGTTTGTTAAACCCACTAAAAAAATTAAAGTTTCCGGTTCATGAACTGGCACTTATGCTTTCCATTGCACTCCGTTTCATTCCGACATTAATGGATGAAACAGAGAAAATTATGAAAGCTCAACAAGCTCGTGGCGTTGACTTTTCAGAAGGTTCTTTAACAACGAGGGCGAAGGCAATAATCCCGTTACTAATCCCGCTATTTATTAATGCCTTTAAACGGGCGGATGAGTTAGCAACAGCGATGGAAGCTCGAGGTTATCGTGGTGGTGAAGGACGGACAAAGTACCGTTTATTAAAATGGGATTTACGTGATACATTGGCACTTCTCATTTTAATTGCACTATCCGTAACATTGATCTTACTTAGAAATTAAAAATTTGCTTTTTATTTCCTATATTAAATGAGATGTTAGGATGATACAATGAATAGAGTAAAATGTATCATTAGTTATGATGGGTCTGAATTTGCCGGTTTTCAAGTACAACCGAATAAACGAACAGTTCAAGGTGAAATTGAGAAAGTTTTAAGTCGTATGCATAAAGGCGAGTTTATTCGCATTCATGGTTCGGGTAGAACAGATGCTGGGGTACATGCAAAAGGACAAGTTTTTCATTTTGACACGGATTTATCCTTAGACGAGAAACAATGGATACGTGCATTAAATACCCAGCTACCTGAGGATATTTCAGTTTTGTCTGCGGAATTAGTTGATTCGACCTTTCATGCACGTTTTTCAGCGCAAGAAAAGGAATACCATTATTATGTATATACTGGAACGAATCGTAATCCTTTTTTACGTAAATATTCACATCATTATCCATATGGATTAGATGTTGAAGCAATGGTAAAAGCACAACATTACTTTTTAGGTACCCATGATTTTACGAGCTTTTCCTCAGCAAAGTCAGAAGTAGAAGACCGGGTTCGGACAATTTCTTCTTTTGAAATAGTAGAGGAACATGAACAGCTCATTTTTAAAATTAGAGGGAATGGTTTTTTATATAATATGGTCCGGATTATTGTAGGAACAGTTTTAGAGGTTGGCATAGGAAAAAGAAAACCTGAAGATATTCCTGAAATTATTCAGGCAAAAGAACGAGCAAAAGCTGGAAAAACAGCGCCAGGACAAGGGTTATATTTATATAAAGTATACTATTAATATTTGTAAAAATCTCCATGAAAAACGCGGCGACGTTGCCTAAGATTTTCTTGACATTATATACTTAAAAGGTTATTATATCAAATGGTACATTGTTTTTTCCATGATAAGCCCCGGAACTTATTATGTTGAAAATAAACAATCGATTGAATTTAGGAGGAGTAAATAATGCGTACAACATATATGGCTAAGCCAAATGAAATAGAACGCAAATGGTACGTTGTAGACGCTGCTGGTCAAACACTAGGTCGTCTAGCTAGTGAAGTAGCTTCTATCCTACGCGGTAAACACAAACCAACTTACACACCACATGTTGATACTGGTGATCATGTAATTATTTTAAACGCATCGCAAATTAAATTAACTGGTAAAAAATTATCTGACAAAATCTATTACCGTCATAGCCATTACCCAGGCGGTTTAAAAGAAACAACTGCTGGTGAAATGCTTGAAAAACATCCTGAAAGATTAATCGAACTTGCTGTTAAAGGCATGCTTCCAAAAAATTCTTTGGGACGTAAAATGGGTAAAAAATTACATGTATATGCTGGATCAGAACATCCACACCAAGCACAACAACCTGAAACTTTAGAGTTGCGCGGTTAATATTAGAGGAGGGAAATTATTTTGGCAAAAGTACAATATTACGGAACTGGTCGTCGTAAAAGTTCTGTAGCACGTGTTCGCTTAGTTCCTGGTGACGGAAGAATCGTTATCAACAAACGTGATATAGAAGATTACATTCCATTTGAAGCTTTACGTGAAGTTGTAAAACAACCACTTGTAGCTACTGAAACTTTAGGAAGCTATGATGTATTAGTAAACGTTAAAGGTGGAGGTTACACTGGTCAAGCTGGTGCAATCCGCCACGGTATTGCTCGTGCATTATTAGAAGTAGATCCTGAGTATCGTTCAGTATTAAAACGTGCAGGATTCTTAACTCGTGACCCTCGTATGAAAGAACGTAAAAAATACGGTCTTAAAGGTGCACGTAGAGCTCCACAGTTCTCAAAACGTTAATTTTTGGCGTTTACAAAAACTCTCAACCAATTTGGTTGGGAGTTTTTTTATTGGTGCGCCCGGCATGTACATGAACTATAAGGTGTAAGTCCCGAACCCCGAAGACAGAAGTAGAGGTTAGCCAAGAGCAAGGGTGTCCGTGGTGACGCGGAATCTGAAGGAAGCTGGAGGCAAAACACCGGTCCGAGGAACACGAACCTCATATAAGGCTAGGTATGATTGAGTGAGTTTGCCAAACAAAACAAAGCTCTTTCTGTCGAAGGTCATATCGAGTAAATGAGGCGGATAGATGGTGTGAAAGTGCATGTACTTACCCGGGGAGGTCTGGCGGATAGGTGAAGTACGCTTCATAACCTACTTAGTGATAAGTAGCTGAACCGTCAGAAGTCAGCAGAGGTCATAGTATTAGTTGGTCTAGAACAACTAAGAAGGTCCGAACAATTAAGAGAGAATAGCCCTTGGCATTCAGTGAGTCATGATGAACACAGAAAACGTAGTACCTCACTTGAGGAAGGAAGCGGTGAATCCCGTGGGGGACCTCTTGGAGGGTGGAGTGACCACTGGCATAAAGAGAACAGCTATTCACGGAAGTTATAAAGACTTGCGTCAATCATCTTAATTGAACCGCCGTATACGGAACCGTACGTACGGTGGTGTGAGAGGACGGGAGTTAATCGCTCCCTCCTACTCGATTTTTAATTCAATCATAACAGTCGATTGGATTATAAAACAGTATTCCTGTTACTTTATATCAAAGGTTACACTTTCTAAA
Source organism: Pallidibacillus pasinlerensis (assembly GCF_009996845.1). GTDB lineage: Bacteria > Bacillota > Bacilli > Bacillales > Caldibacillaceae > Pallidibacillus > Pallidibacillus pasinlerensis. The sequence continues at coordinate 19,925 of NZ_JAACYS010000046.1, forward strand.
CAAATATCGATATATTATAATTATTCTATGTATAGGAAAATTACAATCATGTCAGAAAATGATGTAAGAATCGCGGTGAATTTTGTAAGGTGTATGGGTATTACAAATACCATCGTTGAGTTAGGTATTGAATTGCATGAAAAAATTGATACTATGGGAACATTAAAACAAGCGATTCAAATGTATAGTAAAGAGTTTGATGAGGTCGAAGTTTAGTGGGAATGAGGAGGTGTATTTTAGCCTCCTCATTTTTGGGTTGTATGTGGTTATTGACCTTCTAACAATAATCTAATAATGTGCACTTCCTTTCCCCTAGTTTTACCTTGTATTCCAACAATTCTTTGTCGGTTTCGTATGGTTTATGCGAACAATATGAAAAAGGGGGAGATTTGTTTGGATTTCAATACAACGAAAATTGATACAAGTTTTATGAAACGAAGAAGAGAGCAACTGATTAAATTTGAACGAAGTGTTTTACGAGAACTTTCCATCACATTGTTGAAAAAAAGTTTCCAACAATATTTTGGTAACATGCAAACTGGTGTAGGAATGGTATTTGATGAAGCAGTTGAAGAAGGTTGTTATGATATTGCATTAGAAGTATATTTGTTAGGAAGTCGGTATAGTCGTGTAGGGTATTACGGAGAGCCGTTTGGAGAGATAAAATATCGATCCCAAGAAGAATTAAATAATTTTTCTACAGCTTTATTTGAATTTATATGCTTTTGGGGGAATATCCCAAATGAAGCGATGGAATCAATAAAATCAGCATGTGGTCAATTTGTAGATCACTGGTTTTCTGAAGGCTTTCATAAAGGAAAGATGAAATATAAAATGCGAATTCATTAAAATCAATTTAAAGTTCTAAAACGAAGCCTAGCCCCATATAGTTGTATAGGACGAGCAAGGGGGTTGGGCAATGAGTAAAAGGTGGATTGCAGTCGGCTCAGTTGTAATCATTATTGGTATTTTTGCTTTTCTTATACAATCCCGCTTTTTAGATCAGTACACATGGGATTCATGGAGCCTACCTTTATCCGGAAAAATTATTTATATTGACCCAGGACATGGTGGTCCAGATGGTGGAGCGGATAGTGGGAAAGCAATAGAAAAGGACATTGCTTTATCAGTTTCATTAAAATTGCGGGATTATTTGCAACAACAAGGAGCATTAGTTTTAATGACAAGAGAATATGACCATGATTTAGCAGATCAACACACGAAAGGTTTAAGTCGTAGAAAAACGGAAGACCTCCAACGACGGGCAAAATTAATTAATGACTCCCATGCTGACTTTTATATTAGCATTCATTTAAATGCAATTCCATCTTCCCGTTGGCATGGTGCACAAACCTTTTATCATGAAAAATTTATCGAAAATAAAATTGCAGCTGAATTAATTCAAGACGAATTAATTGATAACCTCCAAAATACGAATCGGAAAGCAAAGCCAATCAATCACGTTTACTTATTAAAGACCGTCGAAAAACCGGGAGCTCTTGTAGAAATAGGATTTTTATCAAATCCAACTGAACGGGATTTATTGCAAAAGGACGAATATCAAGAAAAAGTAGCTATCTCGATATATAAAGGCATTATGCGATATTTTACTGACGAAAAGAAAAACCGATTAAAAATGGAAAAAAATGAGGACTAAAACTGTTTATGCTGTCCAATGCTGATACGAAATTAGTGTTCGGATGTATTGGGCAGTTTTTTTCTGATAAAAAGATTTATTACATTTTAAGTCTAAAGTTGATGATTATATAAGAGCTTTTGATGTGAAAATGTGAGATGTTACACATGAAACATTTTTTTAGAAAATTATTTAAAAGGATAAAAAGTTGCTTTCCCTTTCTAATTAAATAATACATATAATTTCTGTATTGTTGTAAATTGTTTTATAATAAACTTGGACAACTAGTTAAAGGGGCGAAAAACATGTTAACTGAGAACGAAGTTAGGGAGTTATTAGGCAATTTTCAAGATCCAATATTACATAAGACTTTAAAAGAAACTGACGGTGTTATTGAAGTTTCGATTAAAGAAGATAAAAAACATATTAGTGTGAAGTTAGCTATTGCAAAAACAGGGACGAGTGAACAATTTCAAATTCAACAAAAAGTCGTAGATAAATTAAAAGAATCTGGATTTGCTACGGTTGGAATTCGTTTTACTGAATTACCAGAAGAAACGATAGAAAAATTCCGTCCAGAGGGACCTGAAAATAATAATGGTCTTTTACCAAGCAATAAAACAGTAGTAATTGCCATAGCAAGTGGTAAAGGTGGCGTTGGTAAATCAACCGTATCTGTTAACTTGGCAGTAAACTTAGCACGGATGGGTAAAAAAGTTGGGTTAATTGATGCGGATATATATGGATTTAGTGTTCCTGATATGATGGGGATTGTAGATCGACCTGTCGTTCGCGGAGATAAAATTTTCCCTGTTATTCGCCATGGTGTAAAGGTTATTTCAATGGCATTCTTTGTAGAGGAAAATGCCCCTGTTATTTGGAGAGGACCGATGTTAGGAAAAATGTTAACGAGCTTCTTTACAGAAGTAGAGTGGGGCGATGATTTAGACTTCTTACTTCTAGATTTACCTCCGGGTACAGGAGACGTAGCTCTAGATGTGCATCAAATGTTACCGACAAGTAAAGAAATCATTGTGACAACACCACATCCGACAGCAGCGTTTGTTGCAGCGCGTGCAGGAGCGATGGCGATTCAAACAAATCACCAAGTTCTCGGTGTTATAGAGAATATGTCTTATTATGAAAGTAGAAAAACAGGTGAAAAGGCTTATATCTTTGGCCAAGGTGGCGGAGAAAAGTTAGCTGAAGAATTAAAAGTTCCATTACTAGGTCAAATTCCACTTGGACAACCAGATTGGGACGAAGATGACTTTGCACCGGCAATTTATCAAATTAAACATCCGATTGGAAAAATCTATTTCAAAATTGCGGAAAAAATTGCAGATAAGTTTGAAAACAAAATAAATAATAAATAGAAAGAAAAAGGCTGAACTTTTTGAGTCAGCCTTTTTAAATGGCTATTTTCCTTCTTCTTTTTCCTTTCCTTGTTCACTTGCAGCTTTTAATAATATCTCTTGGATTTTTGCCTGATAGAGAGGACTTTCAATTGTCTCTGATATAACTGTCTTTAAATGTTCTCGGTATTCATTTCCTTTTAACAAATCGGCCAACTCTTTTTCAAGTTCTGGTTCATGGAGGAGTTCAACGACTTTCGAGCGATATTCTGGATCGTTCATCAAACTTTTCATTAATTTTTGATTTTCTTCCTCCATACTTGTTGCAAATGTTTTGGCAAACTCTGGATCTTCAAAGGCCTTCTTCCAAAACTCTTTTCCTTTATCTGATACGAGCGTAGATTGGATTGATTCAGTAACAACACTATTATCAATTGCTAATTGCGCTTTAAATTCATCTTCTGATAATACTTCTTTTAGCGCCTTTTTCCCATCTTCTGTTTTTAATATATCAACAATCATTTTTTTAGTTTCTTCATATTCCATATTTACCGAACTTGAATCTTGAGTTGAACAGGCAGCTAAATATATGAAGATACTCGTTAATAGGAGCGCTATAGTTACTTTTTTCATCTTAAAAAGCTCCTTTCTTTCGCTTATCTATTATTAGAATGAGGGTTTTTATAAAAAAATATTCCATAATAGCAAAAGGGTAGATTTTTCAAGTTCTGGTTGATACAATCAAGTTATACAAATTTGTTAAATATTTTTAATTTTAAAAAGTTTGATTCGATAGATGGGACAAGGGGGATATAGATGAACTTTAGAAACTGGGTGCGGTTTTACTTTCATACTTTATTAATCGGGATTGGTATAGGTGTTGTTACAGGATTTGCTGTTCGTTGGAATGATTATAAGCATTTATTTTACAATCTTGAGTTTAGTGAAATTGGAATGACAACCCTATGGTTTATTGGAATCGGCGCGATTTTTGCGACATTAAGCCAAATGGGGTATTTTGCGTATTTAACTGTTCATCGTTTTGGTTTAGGCTTTTTCCGTTCGTTGTGGAATCCGGTTCAAGTTGTCGTGATTGCTTTCGTATTATTTGACCTTGTCTATTTACGGTACAATGCTTTTGCAAATGAAGGAGAATCGATTTGGGCTTATGTACTTATCGCATTATTTCTGTTTTTAATAGGTACAGTAATTGCATATTTAAAAGCAAAGCAGTCTAATAATCGAAAAACCTTTATACCAGCGCTGTTTTTTATGGTTTGTGCAACAATTTTGGAATGGGTACCAGTACTTCGAACAAATGCCCAAGATTGGTTTTATTTAATGCTTATCCCATTATTAGTTTGTAACGCCTATCAATTATTATCCTTACCTAAATATTTGGAGCAGTCCAAAAAGGAGAGAATGGAGTTAAAGAAGCGGAAAGAACAGGAAGCAGTTGCTAAATAAACATTTAAATTGAGATAGGTTTCAATAGGAGAGGAAAAAGGGTCGTCTGTTTACGACCCTCAATTTATTTCTTTTGTGTTTGCCTTCCCTTCAATCATCATTTCTGAAATAGTTGTTAATGGTAACTTTTCATCGTTAAGCATTTTAATAATTTTAGGTAAGGAAACGGCCGTTTGGGTAGCGGAATCAGAAGCGTGCAATAGAATAATATCTCCCTTTTTCGCCTTTGCTGTGTTTTTTAAAATTCTTTCAACGCCAGGTAGTTTCCAATCTTGTGAATCGATACTCCAATGAACAACAGTATAACCTAGTTGATCTGCAATCGTTATTAATCGTTCATCGAAATGCCCATTTGGTGCCCTTAACATTTTTTTATGGTTAATCCCTAACTTTTTAAAAACCTCTTCAGCCCTTAATATATCTCTTCTAATTTTCTCATTATCTTCTTCTTCATAATCTAAATACTCATAACCTAGCAGCCCGATATCATACCCTTGTTCAACAATTTTTTCGGCAATATGGGGATGGTTTTCTACCCAAGACCCGGAAAGAAAAAAGGTAGCTGATTTTACATTTTCCTTTTTTAATATATCAAGAATAGGTTCTGCTTTAGAATCACCCCAAGCAATATTAAAGGTCAAAGCAACACCGTTCTTTCCTTTATAAAAAGCTTTAGGACCATCTTCTGTTGAAAATACGGAGAACTGTATATTTTGAATATAAATAAACCAAGCTGTAACAAAAGCTGTTAAAAATATAATTAAATACTGTTTAATTTTCTTACCATTTAGTATAAAAAAATAGTTCATTATACCACCTCGTCCATACTCGTCTACTTTAACCTATGTCATGAAGGCACTAAATATGTCAGAGAAAAAAGAGAAAACTTACGAAAAATGGTTATAAAATTGAACGAAAAGAAAAATAATAATCAAAAAAAGAGGTGATGTCATGATTGGTATAATGATTAACAAAAAAGAAGCGGAAGAGTTAATTTATTTGTTAAAGAGAGAAATGGATGAACTACTAATGGATTTTTCTGATGAGCGAATTAACGTTGTTGTCAAATATGCAATGGAGGAAAGATATCATTTGTTATTTTCGTTATTTAAAAGGATTGCACCACCAAATGAATGTATACCATATATAAGAAAATCAAAATATAATGATGATATTTTAAAGATAAATTCTTAAAAGCTGTTGACGTGTATAATAGTTCGTGTTATATTAATTATCGTCGCTTATACGAAAAGTAATTTCGTAAAGTTAAATAAAAAAATGTTTAAAAAATGTTTGACAAAGAATATTAAAAGTGTTAACTTAGATAAAGTCACTTTAAAAAATAAAAAACATTTTGTTGAAAAAATTGTTGACATCCAAAATAGAATGTTATAAAATAACTAAGCTACTTCAAAGGGTAGTTATTGAACCTTGAAAACTGAACAAGACAAAGCGTTTTAAT
>NZ_JAACYS010000047.1 GCF_009996845.1 Pallidibacillus pasinlerensis
ATATAAAAAGCCGTTATCATTATAACGGCTTTACAAAGACAGAACCTGTTTTTGCATCGGCAAAAATATATGTTTTATTAGTCAACTCTGAAGTCGTATCAAATCGAACCATTTTTTGAATGACTTCTTTTTCTTCTTTAATATTATAAATGTTTTCTAAATCGACAGTCACGTTTCCTAAGTTTGATTTCGCTTCACCACTTACCGCTAAATCACCTTGCACATTGACATAAATGGATCCTGTCGCACTAGATAATTGAACGGATTCTGGTTGAGGTTCACGTACAAATGTAGTAATGGAACCTCCGATTGTTTCTGCTTCAAGTTTTCGATATTGTGCATCTACATTTACTTTTCCGTTTACAGTTTCCACATCAATTTTGTCAAAAACACTTTCTGTTACAGAAATTGCACCATTCGTTGTTTCGATTTTCGCTTTTTCACCTTCTGCATTAGATAAACGAATTTGCCCATTTGTAGATTGGAAACTTAACTTACTCGAACCTAAATTTTTACCTGTAATTGTTCCGTTAAATAATTTCACATACACTTTATTATAATCTTGTTGTGGTACATAAACTCGAATTTCTACTTTATTAATTTTATCGAAGGAAACAAAAGTAAGGGTATCGTCGACAACTTTAAACTCGACATCCTTCATAAAACGTTCTTTTCCTTCATCAAGATTATCTGTACGGAAAACTTTCGCTTCACACTCAACCCGCACATCAGAATGATCCCAAGCCTCTAAATGAACCGAACCATTCGGAATATCTATTTGGATGTTATCAAAATGATTGTCGTTTTGTTGATACACATGGGAAATATTGACGGATTTTGTAAAATCAAGGTCTAATTCTTTCACTTTTTCCATTGCGGTCTCAAAAAAGTCAAACACCCGGTCCTTTAACGACTTTTCCCGCTTAAATTTATAGTCATAATACTCTTTTTCAAACTTTTCTTCCTTCGATGATTCCGCTTCGATTATTGTTAGTTCTTCAGCTTGTTTACTTGCCTCTTCACCCTTTTGGCGTTTTTCCTCAGCTTGAGCAAGCTCTTCTAACAGTTTCTCCGCTTCATCAATTGATAGTAAACCCGATTTCACCATTTCTAGTATCTTTTTCCGTTCTTCTTTCACGTGCATCGATCCCTTCTTATCAAAAATTCATTCATACAAATTAGTGTTTGTAATTTTAATACGAATAACCAATTGTAAAAGTTTCACTATTATTATAAAAATGTTTTCACCATTCTAAATCAGTCTTAAGGTGGATTAATAAAAAAACCGTTCATAAGAGTGTTGCCAAAACTCTTACAAACGTTTTAAATGTATTACTTCGTCGAAACGGTCTGTTCCGCTTTTTCTTGAATCAATTGCTCCATCCGTTTACGATCGCGTTCAAGAATTCGTTTCAAGTAATATCCTGTATACGATTTTTCATTTTTTGCCACTTGTTCTGGGGTACCTTTTGCAACAATTGTACCTCCACCATCGCCGCCTTCAGGACCAAGGTCAATAATATAATCAGCTTGTTTAATTACATCTAAGTTATGTTCAATAACAACAACCGTATCCCCTTGTTCGACTAGTCGTTGTAAAACTTCAAGTAGTCGCGCAATATCGTGGGCATGAAGGCCGGTTGTCGGTTCATCTAAAATATAGAAGTTACGACCAGTTGAACGACGATACAATTCAGAGGCAAGTTTTACCCTTTGCGCTTCTCCACCGGATAAAGTTGTCGCGGATTGACCGAGTTTCATATAACCTAAACCAACATCATAAATCGTTTGAATTTTACGTTGGATTTTCGGGATGTTTTCAAAAAACTCCAGCGCTTCTTCTACAGTCATTTCAAGAATATCGGAAATATTTTTTCCTTTATATTTTACTTCTAATGTTTCACGATTATATCGTTTCCCGTGACAAACATCACATGGTACATACACATCTGGTAAAAAGTGCATTTCAATTTTAATAATACCGTCACCTTTACAAGCTTCACAACGACCGCCTTTCACGTTAAAACTAAAGCGCCCTTTATTGTAGCCACGAATTTTCGCTTCGTTCGTTGAAGCAAACAAGTCACGAATATCATCAAACACACCCGTATATGTTGCTGGGTTAGAACGCGGTGTGCGCCCGATTGGAGATTGGTCAATATCAATAACCCGTTCAACATGCTCAATCCCTTTAATTTCTTTATGTTTACCTGGACGAGCATGGGCACGATTAATTTTCTGAGCTAATGCTTTATATAATATTTCATTAATGAGCGTACTCTTTCCTGAACCAGATACCCCAGTTACAACAGTAAAGGTACCTAGTGGAAACTTCACATTAATATTTTTTAAATTATTTTCCTTCGCACCTTTAATTTCGATAAAATTGCCATTTCCTTTCCGACGCTCTTTCGGTAATGGAATAAATTTTTTCCCAGATAAATATTGACCAGTTAGGGAGTTTTCATTTTTCATCACTTCTTCAGGCGTTCCAGCGGCAACAATTTGTCCACCATGTATACCGGCTCCTGGACCGACATCGACCAAATAATCCGCTTCTAACATCGTATCTTCATCATGCTCAACAACAATGAGGGTATTGCCGATGTCACGCATATGTTTCATCGTTGAAATAAGCTTATCATTGTCACGCTGATGCAAACCGATCGAAGGCTCATCTAATATATACAACACGCCAGTAAGTTGGGAACCAATTTGTGTTGCTAAACGAATACGCTGCGCTTCCCCACCAGATAACGTTCCTGCTTGTCGGCTTAATGTTAAATAATCAAGACCAACATTCACTAAAAAACCTAAACGTTCTTTAATTTCTTTTATAATAAGCCTTGCAATATCTTGTTCCATCTCCGTTAACTCAAGTTTATCAATTTCTTCCAAAGCTTCACGAATTGTTAAGTCAGAAACTTCACCAATATGGCGACCGTTAATTTTAACAGATAACGCTTCTTTCGATAGACGATATCCTTTACACGTTTGGCAATATGTATGGGACATAAATTTTTCCATCGTTTCTTTAATTAAATCAGAACCAGACTCACGATGACGACGAGCAATATTGTTTACAACACCTTCAAATTTAATAAATGTGTCGCGAATCATGCCACGGTCGTTTTCATAATGGAAATGAATTAACTCCCCATTAGATCCGTATAAAATTTTATCCATTTGATCCTTAGGTATGTCTTTTACAGGAATGTCCATATCTATTCCGTAATGCGTACAAACGGATTCTAAAAGTTTCGGATAATAGTTGGATGATGTTCCTTTCCAAGGCACAATTGCCCCTTCACGTAAAGTCAAATTCCAATCAGGAATGACTAAGTCCACATCGACTTCCATTTTCCAACCGATTCCGTCACAATCCGGACAAGCGCCGAACGGACTATTAAAGGAAAACATACGTGGTTCTAATTCGCCAATGGAAAAACCACAAATCGGACAAGAATGTAATTCACTAAATAACAATTCTTCTTTCCCTATCACATCAACTAACACACGACCATGACCAAGTTTTAAAGCTGTTTCTAAAGAATCCGTTAAACGGGTTTCGACTCCATCTTTTACAATAATTCGGTCGACAACAACGTCAATGGAATGCTTTTTATTTTTATCTAGCTCAATCTCGTCGGTGATTTCCATCATTTCTCCGTCAACACGAAGTCGAACAAAACCTTCTTTTTTAATTTGTTCTAGCACTTTTACATGGGCACCTTTTTTACCAGAAACAATCGGTGCTAACACTTGAATTCGCGTACGCTCTGGATATTCCATTATACGGTCTACCATTTGTTGCACCGTTTGTGACGATATTTCTATATTGTGATTCGGACAAATTGGACGACCAATCCGTGCATAAAGAAGACGTAAATAATCATGAATTTCAGTAACCGTACCTACTGTAGAACGTGGGTTACGGCTCGTTGTTTTTTGGTCAATGGAAATAGCCGGGGACAACCCATCAATGGAATCCACATCCGGTTTATCCATTTGCCCAAGGAATTGGCGTGCGTAGGCTGATAACGATTCAACATAGCGCCGTTGACCTTCGGCATAAATTGTATCGAAGGCCAACGACGATTTTCCAGATCCCGATAACCCTGTAATTACTACTAACCTGTCGCGGGGAATGTCTATATCAATATTTTTTAAATTATTTGTCCGTGCACCTTTTATGCTAATTTCACTTCTCATCTAATTCACCCTTCTTCTGCTTTAAGCTCAAACACAATATCCCTTAATTCAGCAGCCCGTTCAAAGTCGAGCGCTTTTGCTGCTTCTTTCATTTCTTCTTCAAGTTTAGCAATAACTTTCTCGCGTTCTTTCTTCGACAACTTGCCATATTTATCCGTAATTGTATATTCTTCTTGTTCTTCAGCAGCAATCGTTGCCTTAATGACATCATGAACCGCCTTTTTAATTGTCTTCGGTGTAATGCCATGTTTCTTATTGTACTCTTCTTGTATTTCCCGACGACGCTTCGTTTCACTAATCGCTTTTTCCATTGAATCTGTGATTTTATCTGCATACATAATGACTTTCCCGTTCGCATTTCTTGCGGCACGGCCGATTGTTTGGATAAGCGAGCGTTCTGAACGTAAAAATCCTTCTTTATCCGCATCTAAAATGGCAACAAGGGAAACTTCAGGGATATCAAGACCTTCACGCAACAAGTTAATTCCAACAATAACATCATACTTACCAAGACGAAGGTCACGAATAATTTCCATCCGCTCCAATGTTTTGATTTCAGAATGCAAGTATTGAACTTTAATACCGGCGTCTTTTAAATAATCCGTTAAATCTTCGGCCATTCGTTTCGTAAGCGTAGTGACTAATATACGCTCATCCTTTTCAATCCGGTCGTGAATTTCGTTCAATAAATCATCAATTTGTCCTTTAATTGGACGAACATCGATAATCGGATCAAGTAATCCTGTTGGACGAATAATTTGCTCAACCATTGTCGGACAATGTTCAATTTCATATGGACCAGGTGTAGCCGATACATATACAATTTGGTTAATCCGCTCCTCAAACTCTTCAAATTTAAGTGGACGGTTGTCCAATGCGGATGGCAATCGGAAACCGTGGTCTACTAACACTTGTTTCCTAGCTTGGTCCCCATTATACATCCCGCGAATTTGTGGTAACGTGACATGGGACTCATCAACGACGATCAAAAAGTCATCTGGAAAATAATCGAGTAACGTATACGGAGTTGCCCCCGCGGGACGTAATGATAAATGACGGGAATAGTTTTCAATCCCCGAGCAAAATCCCATTTCTCGCATCATTTCTAAATCATATTTTGTCCGTTGCTCAAGACGTTGGGCTTCTAATAACTTCCCTTCATCCCGTAATTCTTTTAAACGTTCTTCTAATTCTTGTTCAATATTCGCAATTGCGATTTTCATTTTTTCTTCCCGTGTAACGTAGTGGGAAGCTGGGAAAATTGCAACATGTTCTCGCTCACCTAAAATTTCACCAGTTAACGCATCTACTTCACGAATCCGGTCAATTTCATCACCGAAAAATTCAATTCGTAAGCAATGTTCATCCCGAGAAGCTGGGAAAATTTCCACAACATCGCCACGAACACGGAATGTTCCGCGGTGGAAATCAATATCATTTCGTTCATATTGAATATCGACCATTTTACGTAACAACTGGTTACGATCAATTTCCATTCCAACACGAAGAGATAGCACTAACTCTCGATATTCTTCCGGAGAACCTAAACCGTAAATACAAGACACACTGGCAATTATTATGACATCATTTCTTTCAAACAAAGCCGATGTCGCAGAGTGTCGTAATTTATCAATCTCATCGTTTATACTTGCATCTTTTTCAATGTACGTATCTGTTTGTGGAACATAGGCTTCAGGTTGATAATAATCGTAGTAAGAAACGAAATATTCCACCGCATTATTAGGGAAAAATTCTTTAAACTCACTATACAATTGACCTGCCAACGTTTTATTATGGGCAATCACTAACGTCGGTTTATTCACTTCTTTAATTACGTTGGAAATGGTAAAAGTCTTTCCCGTACCCGTTGCACCAAGCAATGTTTGATGTTTTTTTCCACTATTAATACCTTCAACTAATTGTCGAATCGCTTCCGGCTGATCTCCTTGAGGAGTGTATTCTGAAACTAACTCGAATTTTTTCTCCAATTTTTGCATCCGAATCATCCTCATTTTTCAAATTTTACCGATACAATTTTCGCTGGTTATATTTTAACAAACAATATATAAAAAAACTACTATAATACGAACGAATATTCGTTTTTTCTCAAACGTATATAAAAACGGCAAGTTAAAAATTGCCCCAGGGAGGGTACGCCACTGAAAAAACAAAAAAACGCCTTTCTTCATAAGGCGTCTTCAATTTCTGCATTTTTATTTTTTAAATGATATTTTTCAATCATTTGTTTCGAATACCATAACCCGATTGTCAACGATAAAGCATCAGCAACGACAACAAACAATCCATATGTATAACCTTTATAAGCCGAAGCAATAATTAATGCGGTTGTTAAAAGCAATCCAACGACATAATTATATGTAACTCTAGAGAATAAAATGACTAACAATCCAGGTAATATGAGTGCGGCAAGTATTTTCGTAATCAATCGGCCCACCTCAATTGAATTAATATTATAAATATTTTATCACATTTTATCCACAATTGGATGGATTAATGCCTAAAAAGTTAAAAAGGTTTTCAACAATATGTTAATGTATTAACAGAAAATTATCAGTAAAATGTATAAAATTGTGGATACTACAAAGAAAACGCTTTACTCATCCACATAATACTGTGGATGAGTAGGGTTGGTCTGTGGATAATTGTAGATATTTTAAAAAGTAGTTGCAGAAATTACGCCAATTCTTTATTCAAAATACTGTGAGTTTGTGGATAATGTTATTCACGTTTTGTGGATAATTTGATAATGATGTTCATTAAAAAAGAATGCCTGACCGTATTTTTCCGTAAATACGTATTAGGTGGAAAAATAACGGTACAGACATTCTAAAAAGATAAATAATCTATTCTTTATTTTGTTCCGTAAACGGCCACCAGTTTGCTTTTCCAAAGATTTTTACCATAACAGGTACAAACAATGGTAACATAACAATCGAATACAGAACAAGACCTGTGATTACAACCGTAGCAATTTGTAATAATGATAATACACCGCTTGGCATCATCGCTGCGAATGTACCTCCAAGGATAATGACCGCTGAAATGATGACTGTACCCATTTTACTCATAGCTACAATCATTGCTTTATCAACCGATTCACCACGGTATTCATTAAATCTTCCCATTAAGAAAATACTATAGTCTACACCAAGTGCCATTAAAATAACGAAGGAGAAGAACGGAACAGCCCAGTTTAAACCTTCATATCCTAATAAATTGACGAATATAAACTCCGTAAAGCCCATCGTTGTGAAATACGTTACTGCTAATGACGCGATTAAATAGATTGGCATTACGAGTGATTTAAATAAAACAATGAGCACAATGCCAATTCCGATTAACATTAAAATAACGGTTCGAGAAAAGTCTTGATCGGAAATTGTAGATAAATCATTGTACGTACTCGTTACACCAGCAACTTCCACATGGGCGTTTTCTAATTTCGTATCTTTAACAGCCCGGTCTACTGCTTCCGAGAGTTCATCGATATTCGCAATCGCATCCATCGAATACGGATTTTCATCTAACAATACATCAATAGTTGCAATTTTCTTATCCGGTGATAAGTACGTCTCAAGGACGAGTTCAAACTCTTCCATTTCAAAAATTTCCTCTGGAATGTATATACCAGCTGATTCATCACTTTGCGCAAGTCCTTCTAAAAAACCTTCCGCTTCTGTAAATCCATCGTAAATTTGCGTTAAACCATCAACACCTTGGTCTAGTCCGTCCGTTAATTGACCAAATTGCTCATCAATCGAACTAAATCCTGCTAGTAATTGTTGTTGCCCTTCATTTACTGAACCGAGTCCATCTGTTACGTCTGGGAAATGCCCGATAATTTCATTTTGACCACCTGCAGCTTGTTCGAGACCGGATTGTAATTGATCAAGACCTTCAATTAATTGTTGGAACGCACCCACTAATTGTTCATAGCCCGCATTAGCTGCTGAAAATTGTTCGTTTGCATAATTTAAGCCATCAAGGGCAGCACCTAAACCTGCTGTTAATTGATTATATGAATCTTGTAATGTTGGTAATCCTTCTTTTAAACCATTATAAAATTGTTGGATATAGCCGAAACTTGTCACCGCAATTTGTTGTTGTTCACTAATTGGCTGACCATGTAAGTAACCTTCAACATAAGTAAATGCATCTTGCAGTGCGTCTAGCTGGTCATTTAATGCAGCTAATTCATCTCCAATCGCTTCATAACCTGAATGAATAGTTGATAAGTTCGTTTCTAATTCAACATAACCTTCTGCTAACTGTTGATAACCGGAAAGTAATTTTTCTGCATTTTTCTTAATTTCTTCAACCCCGGCTTTTGCTTCACCGGCACCGATTGATCCTGCTTGAACACCATCTGCGATTTGCTGTAATCCAGATTGTAAATCTGTTATTCCTGATTGTAATTCTGAGGTCCCATCAATTAACGATTGAATTCCATCTGTTGCTTCAGTTAATTGCGGTGCTGATTCGGATATTTTTTTACTTGCTTCATCTAAGCCGTCACGAATTTGTTTAATACCTTCATTTCCTTCATTAATTCCGTCTTTCAACGTTTCTACTTGTTTCGCAACTTGTAAATCTTCTAATTTTTCACCCGTTGGTCTTGTAAGTGAACGAACTTTATCAACGCCATCTACTTTTTCCAACTCTTGGCTAATCGCTTCTATCAACGTTAAATATTCCGTATCGTCCATTTTTTCATCGTTTTTCATGACGATTGTCGTTGGCATCGCTTCTCCAGGACCGAAACTATCTTCAATTATGTTATAACCTTTTACCGTATTGTAACTATCCCCGATTTCATTCATCGAGTCATAGGACAAGTTTCCGTTATATGTGATAATGAATGGGATAGTAATAATCGCAACGATAACAATTGAAAGTACTGGTCTTGCGAAAGAGAAGTTTCCCGCCATATTCCATAGTTTATTAGGTTTATGACCAATTGCTTGATTCGATGGCCAGAATAAATATTTTCCAAGCACAGACATGAAAAATGGAACAATCGTAAACAACGCTAACATAAGTACAGCAATACCAACCGCTACCGCAACGGCCGATTGATATAAGGAAAATTGCGAAAG
This sequence comes from Pallidibacillus pasinlerensis, assembly GCF_009996845.1. GTDB lineage: Bacteria > Bacillota > Bacilli > Bacillales > Caldibacillaceae > Pallidibacillus > Pallidibacillus pasinlerensis. Next base: position 9,330 of record NZ_JAACYS010000047.1, read on the forward strand.
TCCAATAACCGCAAAACCGATAAATACGGCAATGCCACTATAAAACACCGTTTTTCCTGCATGACGGAATGTCTCAATAATCGCTTCAGTAATCGTTTCTTGTTGTGCTAACTCCTCTTTATAACGATTCATTAATAAGATTGAATAATCCGTACCGATACCGAACAACACCGCTACTAAGAAGATTTGGGTAAAATTCGATAACGGAAAATTGAAGTTATCAACTAAATACGCCACGATTGATTGAGATACTAAATAACTAATTCCAACTGTAAGCAGTGGTACAAAAGGTGTCACAACGGAACGGAAAACAGCAATTAATACGATTAAAATAAAGACAATTGTAATTGCTTCTGTTTTCTTAACCCCTTCTTCAGCAGCAACAACAACATCTTCAGCTATTAATTCTGCTCCCGTATAATAATGTTCGAGATTAATATTGTCGATTGCTGCATAAACATCTTCACTTAATTCCTTCGCTGTCCGGTCTTTCCAGTCAACGGTCAAAGAAACTAAAATTGTTTTTCCATCTTCTGAAACAAGTTGTTCCTCTAGTTCTGATTGATTAAAATGGGTTAATAATTCTGTTATTCCTAACTCATCTTTCTTTTCTTCTAATTGTTTAACCGCTTTTTCTGCTTCTTCAAAATCGGCTGCGGTTAACCCTTTCTCGTTATGAAAAACGAGGGCTAATGATGTCGTATCACCGGTATCTTCTTGCTCGTTTATTTCATTTAGTAGTTGCTGAGCTTTAGAAGAAGAATAGCCGTCCGGAACGGTAATTTGTCCTTTTTCCCGTACGAGGGGCCCCATATCCGGCGCTGTAATAAAAAGGACAACCGTCGCCACTAACCAAGCAATAAGTATGAACCATTTCCCTTTTAAAATTGCTCTCATTTTTTATTTCCTCCATCTTTTCGGATTATTCATCTATTGAATAGTTTAAATGTTGAACTATTATACGTAATACATTGGCTAAATCTAAGATAAAGCCAACGCTTAACGTATTTCTCGAATAATACTCGCGAGTTTTTCATAGGTCTTAATAAAGTTTTCAATTTCTTCACGATCAAATTTTATAATAAATGATTTAACAAGATTGAAGATTTTTTTCTCTGTTTTTTCAAACTGTTTTTTCCCTTCCTCAGTTAATGTGAGGAATATATAACGACGATCTGCTTCATCATAAGTACGCATAATTAAATTTTTATCGACAAGCCGATTAACAATAGCTGTAATTGCACTTTTTTGCACAGAAAAAGCTTCGGCTAATCCCGTTGTCGTCGCTTTTCCATTTTTATAAATATATCGGAGTATGTAGTGCTGATCATTTGTTAAATCTTCACTTATTTCTTCCCGAATTAAATTTTCACTATTTTTCCAAACCTCGTGAGTTAGCTCGATATACTTATCAATTAGTTCATATATCCTGCGTTGTTCCAAGTTGATCCGACCTTTACATAAATTTTATTAGTTCAACAGTTGAACTATATATCATTTAGATGGTAACACATGTTTTTTTAATGTGCAATTACAATAGAATGGAGAAAATTTTTGTAGATTTGTGTATTTTTGTTATAAAAAGCCCTGTCTATTTGATTTAGGTGATGGTTTGTGCGAATTTTAGTAAATAATGTGCGAAAATCATGATGAAGTGTGCGATATTTTAAAATTTCGTGCGAAAGTCATGTGAGATTGTGCGAAAATCCAATTTTTGTGCGATTTCCACGATTTTTGTGCGAATTCACTTTTTGTTTTTATATATGCAAAAGAATTTTTTAATAGATTAATTAAAAAAGGTCTATCTCCATAAGGAAATAGACCAATCAATAAACTACACAATTTCTTCTGTTAAACGAATAAATTCTTCCGCATCTTTAGCTGCCAATTTGATTCCAGCTTCCCAGAAATCTGGCTTAGTCAAATCAACACCTAAATGTTTCATTGCTAAATCTTCTACTTTCATTGAACCCGTGTCACGAAGTAGCGCAATATACTTTTCTTCAAAGCCTTCTGGATTTCTTAAGTATTCCGCATATACACCTAAACTGAACAAGTAGCCGAATGTGTACGGGAAGTTATAAAACGGTACATCATCAATAAAGAAATGCAATTTACTGCACCAGAAATGCGGATGGTATGATGCTAAACTATCACAATATGCCTCTTTTTGTGCATTTACCATTAATTCATTCAAGCGTTCTTCCGTCACAATTCCCTTTAACCGTTCATCATGGAATGCCGTTTCAAATAAGAAGCGAGCATGAATGTTTAAGAACATTGCTGTCGCATTTTCTAATTTTGCATTTAAAAGAGTAATTTTCTCTTCTTTTGATTTTGCATTTGCTACTGTCGCATTACTTATAATCGTTTCAGCAAATGTACTAGCAGTTTCTGCAACGTTCATCGCATAATTCTGATTTAATCGTGGCAAGTCATTCATCACATGGCTGTGGAATGCGTGACCAAGTTCGTGCGCCAATGTACTCGTATCACTGTTTGAACCTGTAAATGTCATAAAAATACGAGACTCTTGGAACTCTGGAAGTTCAGTACAATAGCCACCAGGACGTTTGTTTGGACGATCTTCCGCTTCTACCCAACGTTTTTCTAAAGCATGTTTTGCAAATTCTGCTAGTTTCGGTCCAAAGGTTGCGAAGTTATCAATTATAAAATCACATGCTTCGTCATATGTAAATTTCGTTGGTTTTACATCGCCAACAGCAACTGGAGCATCGACATCTTGCCAGCCTAATTTTTCTATTCCTAACACTTTTGCTTTTTGATTTAAAAAGTCAACAAATGGTTGTTTATTGTTTGATACCGCAGTCCACATTGCATCCAATGTTTCTTTTGTCATGCGGTTATACTCAAGTGGTTCTTCAAGATAATGCTTACGGTTATGTAATTTTTGCAATGTCAGTCTGTAGCCAATTAAGTGGTTAATATTGTCTGCAAAGATTGGTGCATACTTCGTCCAAGCAGCTTCCCAATTTTCAAATAATTGTTTGCGGACTTCTGGGTCTGGATCAGCATACATACGGTTCATCGCTTGACCGACGGATAACTCGGTTGTTTTTCCATCTTTATCGGTAAACGGAATCGTCATAATGGATACAATTGTATCGTAAAGTCGGCTCCATGCGGTTAACCCATCTTTATCAAGTTCAGCGATAATTTTTTCCTCCGCTTCTGAAAGTAGACGTTTCCCTTCATCACGAATTTCGTTTAGAGCAAAAGCGACTTCTTTTAGTTCCGCATCTTCTAAAAGTGCATTCCAGTCTGCATCACTAATCGCAACTAATTTTTTGTTGAACGTCGTTGAAAGTTTTTGAAGTTCTGTTTCCAGTTCCATCACTTGTCCACGGACAACATTCGCGTATTGGTCATCCATGTACGCATCTTGATACATATTGATGAAAGTAGCCGCTTGATACAAACCTTTTTCAATTGTTTCCCGTTTCGCCAAAATCGCTTTTAACGGTTCAGCAGCTTTGTTTTCGGAAAAATTCCAATCTGCAACAAGTTGTTTCAGTTCTTCAATTTGTGCTTCTACTTGTTTTAATTTTTCCTGTAATTGTGGGGATTTCGTACCGCCAGGAAAAATCGCATCTAAATCCCATGTGTCTACATATTTCATTGTCAACTCTCCTTTCGTATAATCTTATTTTACTGGTTTTGTGGACGGTATGCCATTATCCTTTACTTTTTTGAGGAGGAAATTGCTTTTTCATTTCTACTTTTCTATTTTTTGTCTGTAGCGAACTAGATTTTTTCGACTTTTTAAAATATGAAAATTTCTATGAGCGATTTATATATTTTTTAGAGCGATTTTGTAAAATTTAGGAGCGATTTGTCCTATTCTATGAGCGAATTTTGAAACCTATGAGCGAAACGGCTTTCTATGAGCGATTAACGCCACTCTATGAGCGACTTGCACAAGGCTAGGAGCGATATGAAATGCAAATAATCAATTTTCCTGTTCTATGAGCCATTTCTGTTTGTCTACGAGCGACTCTAACGGACCTATGAGCGATTGATTCGCAGGCAAGTTTCATCACAAAATAAAAAAGCTACCCTATTTAGAGTAGCTCCTAACAATTTTAATAATTTTTTTCGTACCATTTTTTCGCAGCTTCTAATTCTGTATAGGTTAACATATGACCATGGTTTTCCCAATGGATATCAACCGTTGCACCTGCACCTTCAAGTAAGTCTTTTAGTTCTACCGATTCTTCTTGTGGACAAATTGGATCGTTCACTCCTGCGGTAATTAAAACATTTTTTCCTGTTAAATCAGGTAATTCAATATCTCTTCGCGGTACCATTGGATGATGAAGGATCGCACCTTTTAACGCATCTTTGTAATGGAATAATAAACTTCCAGCTATATTTGCACCGTTTGAATAACCAACCGCTAAAATATTGTTACGATCAAATTCATATTTTTCAGCTGCTTCATCTAAAAATTCATTTAATTCCTTCGTACGCTTAATTAAATCGTCTATGTCAAAAACACCTTCTGCTAAACGACGGAAAAATCGGGGCATACCGTTTTCTAACACATTCCCACGCACACTTAACACATTCGCATCCGGATCAATTCGTTCAACTAAAGGTAATAAATCACGCTCATTGCCACCTGTTCCGTGTAAAAGTAATAATGTTGGCTTACTTGCATCTATTCCTTTATTAAAAATATGAATCATTTTGCTTTCCCCTTTCATGTTTAAAAGCTGGCCAAAATGAATTTAACCATACTATACTTTTTTACAATTGTTTGCCTTTTATCATTCGAAGTTGATTATCTTTAATTCGAGATAATTATACAGTTAATCACAACAAGTGTCAAATTGTGCATTATTTAACGTATTTTATTTGGCAAACACAATTGTGAATAAAAAATCACCTCAGCACATTTAGCTAGATGTGATTTTTTTGTTTGCATACAAATCCTTTTAGTAAATTTTTTCAAAAAAGGATCTCAATCCGTCAAGTTAGACGTTTTGGACATCCTTTCAATCCTTATTTTACTCGTAAAACTTGTCTAACATAAATGGGGTAGTTATCATCTAAGTTGTTCCACTCTTTAATTTGTTGAATAGTACTACCATATTTCTTGCTCAAGAAATATACCGTATCCCTAGCAACAACGGTATGGTATACTGGACCGGATTTTCTTTGCAGGTTAAAGCATTTAACAAGTCCGTTGACATGCCCCCTCGCAACATTCGTAATCCATGTTGAACTTTTCATTAAATTTGCAATCTGAGGGGTTGTCAATGAAGACATTCTCTGTGAGAATTGCAGGCATGCGACTTTCACGTAACACATGGAAGTTTTCTTGTTTTTTCCCCGGGTCTCTTAATTGATTTAACTTTAATACTTCTGCATGAATATGGTTTTGATAAGTTGTTGTTGGCGCACCCACACCTGGATAAATAAAACTTTCAAAACCAGTACCGCCACCTGCATTAATATGAATTGATAGATAATAGTCAGCACCCCAAGCGCTTGTGATTTTATTTTATGCGAACACCTGTTCTATTGTCAATAAGAAAATAATATTTTTTTAAACTTCAAAAAATAATCTTTATTTATTCAAAAGTTACGTAAAATGAATATGGAGGAGATAACAATGGACTGGTTCGGTATTAATACTTTAAATTATCCATTCGCCATGTTTTCCTTGTCACACATCATCATTATTTTTGTTTGTTTATTAGGATGTATAGCAATATACGTATTTCGTGAGCGCATGTGCAAAATGCGTTCGATGGAGATTATTGTTGCTTGGTCACTCATCGTTTTCGAATTAATTTTTCATCTTTGGCAAATGCATAACAGTATTTGGTTTGTCTATCAATCATTACCTTTAGAACTATGTAGTATTGGACTTATATTATGTATCGTATTACTTTTAACTGGCAGGAGATTGATTTATGAACTCTTGCTGTTTATCGCTTTGCTCGGTGCAACGCAAGCTATTTTAACGCCAGTCCTTGACTTAGGATTTCCCCATTTCCGGTTTTTACACTTTTTCTATACCCATTTCGCCATGATTTGGACGGTTCTATATTTTACATGGGTAAAAAATTATCGCCCAACACTTCGTTCGGTGGGTAAAATATTTATATTCTTAAATCTTTTATTACCTGTGATTTTACTTACAAATCATTTTACCGGTGGGAATTACATGTATTTAAGCAGAAAACCTGAAACAGCAAGCTTACTAGACTTTTTAGGGCCTCATCCGTATTACATTTTTTCGTTAGAAGCATTATTAATTGGTCTAAGTCTTATTGTGTGGCTCATTTTCCGAGAGAAGTCAAAAGAAGGGAGTAAAACCCAAACCATAAAAAAGCGCTTCTTATGATATAATGAAACTATGGAACGAACTATGAAACGGATTTTTCGCGTAACGGATGGGGGAATGGACGTGAGTTTTAAAATAAATCTAGATCAAGATGTAAAAAATTGGTTAGAGAAAAAAAGAAAAGATGTCCTAACTATTTCTCGAATGGACATTACGGGATGTTGTGTTGCCCATGAAGATATTGATGTTAATTACCGTGCACCTAAGTTTGGAAACTATGAAAAAATTGATTACGATGGACTCGAAATATACGTACAAAAAAATTTAAACTTTAAAGACAACCGTGTGGATATTTCCCTTACTGGTTTCGGTCCGTTTAAACATATATTTGTCGATGGATTAAGAAGATTTTCATCGTAACATAATGGTTAACTCCGCAAATTAAATAATTCAAACAAAAAGGGACTGGTTAAACAGTCCCTCATTACATCTCATTTTATTTGTTTAGTAAAGCTAATGATTCACGGTTAAATGCAGGAAGATCTGCTGGTGTACGGCTTGTTACTAATTGCTCATCACACACAACAACTTCTTCGTCAACAAAGTTTGCCTTCGCGTATTCAAGGTCAACTTTAATGGATTTATAACCTGTAACTTTACGTCCTTCTAATGCTTTAGCAGTAATTAGTAATTGTGGACCGTGGCAAATTGCAAATACAGGCTTTTTGTCATCCATAAATGCTTTTGCAAACTCTACAAATCGGTCATCATCCCGTAATAAGTCTGGAGAAAAGCCACCAGGGATTAATAAAGCATCAAAGTCTTCAGGTTTAACATCATCAATTGCAGCATCGACAGTAACTTTTTCGCCGCGCTTACCTTCTAATGTTTTCCCTTTTTCTTTTTCGATGACAATTACTTCATGGCCAGCTTCTTTAAACGCTTCTGCTGGAGAAGTAAACTCAGAGTCCTCAAAAAGATTTGTCATAACTACTGCTACTTTTTTTCCCATTTTTCTCACCTCGAATAATATTTCAGTATAATATGTGACTCCTCTCTATCAAATGAGATGACCCACAAATATAGTGTAGCTCGTGAATTTCGCATTTTCAAATAATACGGACAATGAATTTTCAGTATATTAATAAAACCCATAGCGACTCTAACCTGATTACTGGATTATTCATTGTGTTTGATAAGTTTACAGTTTTTCAAAACTATACTAGAAAAGGTTTGTCCAAAATCGTAACTGATTCTTTTTGAACAAACCTTTAATATGTGTTTATTAAATTGGATCGGCAAAATTTTTAACCTATATCCTTTTTCTCCCATTGACTGTCGATTTCAAATGTGATAACGCCTAGTTCATGGTGTTCACCTTCATACAGGGCACGATTGACGAGGCGATTTTCACCTTGATCATCAATCACTTCTAATTTACAAAAAGCACGATTCAACTGAACAGCTTCGTAAAACTGTTGCGTAGATTGCACATGTACACCATTTACGGTGCGAATGACATCACCAATTTGTAACTCCATTTTATCAGCCGGTGAGCCTGGAATAATATCAAGTACGACAATTCCCTCATTACTTCTTGAAAAATAAAAGATTTGTGCATCATCTTTTACATATGAAAGGATAGAAATTAAAAGCCGGCCAACCATGGCGATTCCGACAGCACAAATGGAAGCGAGTGGGTACCAAAAACCTACCGCACTAATGATAGAAACAAAAGCCCCTAATAGAATGACATTTCTTCCAATAACCTGTATCCCCTGTTTTGGATGTCTGCTGCGAATTTTTGCATCAAAACCTAACCAGAACGGAACAAATAAAAAGGTAAACCCTCCGCTTGAAGTTGGAAAGATTGGCCAAAAATCAAAGGGAATTGTTAATGCATCAGCCGGAATTAAAACGAGCATCGGAACAAGCCATAAACGTTTTGTTTCATGAATGCCAACGGTTAGTCCCCTTTTACTACGGATTAATTTTGGCGATGTATGTTCGGAAGCATTTTTAAAAACTAGAATACCTTCAATCATTAAAAGTAAGCCTGTCAGTAAAGCTGCTCCTGGAATAATTGCCGTTTCTACTTGATCAAATATGCCTTGTAAGTATGGCATTTCAAAACTACTATATTCGATTGCCATCATGATAAAGAAAGTACTACCTAATGTGTAGGCTGCTGATAGTGCACTTGGTCTTAAAAAGATTGATAGAATAACAGTAACTACAGTTAACGTTATGATGTAAGCAAGCGGAACTGTTAAACCGATGAGTAAAGTAACCAGTGAAAAAATGAATCCTAGTAATACCCCTTTTTTCAAATACGTACGAAATTCAAACAAACCATCTTGAACACGAATCGTAAAGTTTTTCCGCTCCCGCTTCACCCGAATATAGCCTAAGTACACAGCAAACAATATACCGAGATATGGTAGCGGGTTTAGAAAAAACTTTCCAATCCCTATTCCGAGTTCAATAATCCACTCCATACGAGCACCTCCTTTTTTCTATGAATCTTTATATAAACTTTGAAAGATGATAGATTTAGAGTTTTTCTTCTATTTTAACAAAATTAACATAAAATTCCTATTTATATTGTGCCAAGTTTCGATTATATCGTTAACAACGTTGTTTTTGTGAGAATTTTTAACTTCGCTAGCGAAATTCAGGGGGTCACTAATGATATATTAGTTTTCACTAATGATATTTTGAATTTCACTAATGATATTTTGAATTTCACTAATGATATTTTCGCTTTCATTAACGATATTTCAACTTTCACTGGCGATATCCTGCTCCCATAACAAAAAAAGAGACCGATCTAGTGTTTCTAAATGAAACACCGGACCCGTCCCCCTGTATCAATTCCCCTGTATCAATTCCCCTGTATCAATTCCCTGTATCAATTGTATTCGAAATATTTTAATGCCATTTGTAGTTGCCGGTCGTTCTTCACATTCTCTTGTTTTTCACGAATTTTTTCTTCCATTGCATTTGCTGTTTTTTCATCAATCCGTCCTGTTACTGGTAAATCATTTTCTTCTTGGAAAAGCCGAACCGCAGCTTCTGTTGTTTCATTAAAATAGCCGTCCACTCGCCCAGGTTCCAAACCTAAATTTTTTAAAATTAATTGTGCATATTTCACTTGTTCGTTATTCATGTCCACATGTAAAGGTTCATCAACTTGCAGTGGATGTAACTCATATAAATCCGCTTGTTCAACTGGAACATCCGGTTCAATTCCCTTTTGGTGAATCCAGTTTCCATCTGGTGTTAACCATTTATACATCGTTAACTTAATATTACTTTTATCTTCTAATTCAATTTGCTGTTGCACAGTTCCTTTTCCAAAAGTCCGCTCACCGATGATTGGATACCCTTCCGCCTCTTTTAATGCGGCGGCTAATATTTCTGATGCTGATGCACTGCCTCGATCCGTCAATACTGCAACAGGATACGATTTCTTCTCCTTTGATTTAGAAAAAATTTTCTCCCGACCTTTATCCCGATTTTCAATTTGTAAAATTGGCTTTTCATCTGACACAAATTCACTCGCAATCTCTTCTACACTTGTTAACAAGCCTCCCGGATTTCCCCGGACATCAATGATTAACCCATCAATCTCCTGTTTCTCTAACTCCGCCAATTGTTCTTTAAAATCTTTACTCGTATCTCGGGAAAATGAGGTGATTTCAATATAACCAATTTTTTTATTATCATTTTCAAATACCTTTGAAAAGACGGTTTCAATTGGAATTGTGTCCCGAACGACTTCAATCGTTAATGGCTCTTTCACACCTTCTCTAACAATCCCTAATTGAACTTTTGTCCCTTTTTCACCACGAATTTTTAACGTTACTTCATATACATCTAGTCCTGTTACATCTTCCCCATCCACACTAACAATTTCATCATACGGTTTCAAACCAGACTTTTCTGCAGGAGAGTTTTTAAACGGAGCAACAATAATAATTTTTCCATCCATTTCCGTTACTTCGGCACCAATTCCCTCAAAAGAAGAATCTAAAGTATTTTTAAATTGCTCGGCTTTTTCCTGATTCATATACACCGAATACGGATCTTCAAGTGATGCGAGCATACCTTCAACGGCACCTTCAATTAACTTTTTCGGCTCGACATCTTCCACATAAGACTCCTTAATTAACTCATAGGCCTTTTGTATTTTAGCCAAATCCAATTCCTCAGCAGTAGGTGAAGGGTGAAAAATCGCTCCCTCTCGATTCCTTTGTTCTTGCTTTTTATCATCATTCGCAGTTAATTGAATGCCAAAATACGTTCCGAATGATGTGATAAGCATTGTACAAATAAGCAAAATGACAACTTGGGATTTCCGCAAACTTGTCCCCCCTCTAAAATGGCTTGTCCATTAATATTTGAATGAAAAACGCACGATCTTCCTTGTTAAAACAATTCTAAAAAAACTATATGATTGGAAAGGACAAGTTATGCTAAAAACGAAATTTCTCGAGAATTTTTCAAGGGAATGTCTCGTGTGTATATAAAAATTTTCGCACGGGACTAATTTTGTTGTATAATATTTAGGTGAACTGTAAATATCCATAGACTTCGGTGCTGTGTTCGAACAGCATCTAATTAAAATAATTTTGAAAGGAATGTTTCTCATGGGTCGTAAATGGAATAACATCAAGTACAAAAAAGCTGAAAAAGATAAAAATACGAGCCGCATTTATGCAAAGTTTGGCGTTGAGATTTATGTTGCGGCGAAAAAAGGTGACCCTGATCCAGAGACAAACCAAGAATTAAAATTTGTTATTGAACGTGCTAAAACATATAATGTGCCAAAACATATTATTGAACGTGCGATAGATAAAGCTAAAGGTGGAGCTGATGAACAATATGATGAGCTTCGTTACGAAGGATTCGGTCCAAACGGTTCAATGGTAATCGTTGATGCGTTAACAAACAACGTAAACCGTACTGCGTCTGAAGTTCGCGCTGCTTTCGGTAAAAACGGTGGAAATCTTGGTGTCAGTGGTTCAGTTTCATATATGTTTGATTCTACTGCAGTGTTTGTTTTCGAAGGAAAAACTCCGGATGATGTTCTTGAAATATTAATGGAGGCAGACATTGACGTTCGCGATATTTTTGAAGAAGACGAGGCTGTTGTTGTGTATGCCGAACCGGATCAATTCCATATCGTGCAAGAAACATTAAAAGCTGCCGGTGTTGAAGAATTTAACGTTGCCGAATTAACGATGCTTCCACAATCTGAAGTTAAATTAGATGGAGAAGCACTAGAAAAATTTGAAAAATTAATCGATGTTTTAGAAGATCTTGATGATGTACAACGAGTTTATCATAACGTTGACTTAGATGACGAAGAATAATTAAATTATTAACACGAAAAAGGGCTCGACACTGGTTACGATGTGTCGGCCCTTTTTTTATCGTTTAAGATTTCGTTTGTTTTTCAGAAAGATATAACTTTCCATCTTCCCCGAGATAAAAATCATGCCAGCTTTCAAAACGTGGTAAATTGATCGCCCGATTATACGTCTGGTCCTTAATAAAAACTTGTACTGATTCTTCTAATAATGTTTTTAAAACGTATGGACTATCATCAAAATAATAATCTAACTTCAATTTTTTAATAAAGTTAATTTTTTCTTCATCTTTCATGCCCCAAAAGAAATGATCATCTTCTACAGGAAATCCTTTATCCCTTAACCATTGTTTCGTCCGGTCACCGTGACGTTTGGATCTTGCTGTAATATAAAAGATTTTGTGACCTTTTTCAACGAGCCTTTGTAAAAATTCCAACGCACCGGGAAATGGTTGAACATCGGAAAAATAAATCTCCTCTTCCGTACTCCGCCACATTTGGCCACCTTCATCATCATTCATGCCAAAAGGTTCATGAATCTCAAGCCTTTCAATCTTATAAAGTTCTTCGATTGGTACTTGTTTGTTCAATTTTTTATTATAAATATGAAAAGCCTGTTCCCGTACATTTATTAACGTATCATCAATATCAAAGCCGAATCTCATTGAATCCCTCTTTTATATCATTTTAAATCTAATTATAGTATGTTTATATGTACATTTGAAATTTTTAGTACTTATTGCGTTGGACAGGTGTGCATTATTTATGACTTATAAACCGGATACCCTGTAAACTTCCAATCCACTCCAACTTGTTCGAAGGAGCAATCGACTAAATCAACGGCTTCACTCATTGCTGTAAGCCCACTACCTTCAAGAAACGTTGGCGCATCTTTTCCACCAATTAACTTCGGGGCCACATATAAAACGACTTTATCAATTAATTGTTTTTCAAAAAATGACGCGTTTACTGTGCCACCTGCTTCAATAAATAATGAAGTAATCCCTTGTTCACCGAGGATCGTCAACACTTCCTCAGGGGCAACAAAATCTATGCTACTCGTCTTGAATACTTTCACACCTGCCCCAATTAACTGATCAACTTTTTTCTCATCAACATCTCGACCGGTAAAAATCCATGTCGGTGCTTTCCCATCTACAACGACTTTTGCATCTAACGGAATACGTAATCTTGTATCCATAATAATTCTTATCGGATTTCGTCCTCCTGGAATACGTGCCGTTAATTCGGAATCATCTTTAATTATCGTATTTACACCGACTAAAATCGCTTCATTCTCACTCCGTAAGTGATGAACATCCGTCCGGGCGTCACTTGATGTAATCCACTGGCTATGACCAGTATGTGCGGCAATTTTACCATCTAAAGTTGTGGCTGCTTTTAATGTGACAAACGGTTTTTTCGTCACAATATATTTATTAAAAACTTCATTCATTTTCCGGGATTCCGCTTCCCGAACGCCGACAATCACTTCAATCCCCGCATCTTCTAAAATTTTCACTCCACGTCCTGCCACAACTGGATTCGGATCAAGGTTCGCAATAACGACTCGCGATACCCCTGCTTCAACTAATGCTACGGCACAAGGACCGGTTCTGCCATGATGGGAACAAGGCTCTAGTGTAACATAAGCCGTCGCTCCCTTTGCTTTATCCCCTGCCATGCGAAGTGCATGAATTTCTGCATGGGGACCGCCAGCTTTCATATGTGCACCAATACCGACAATTTCATCATCACGTACAATTACAGAGCCAACTAACGGGTTCGGTGAAGTTTGCCCCTTCATAGCCGATGCATTTTTTAACGCTAAATCCATGTAAAACTCATGATTAGTCATTGTTACATTCCCCTTCACGATCTCGTAAATGGCCAGCTCGAGCTACCTTCGTTTCTAAATATTTTTTATTATACTCGGAAATATCACCCCAAAGTGGCACTCTCCCTTTAAGGGGCATACCTGCATCTCGTAACGCATCTAGCTTACGTGGATTATTCGTAATTAATGTTACCGGGTTTGAACGTAATGCTTTTAACACCCGAATTGCATCATCATAATTTCGAACATCATCTTCAAAACCGAGTGATAAGTTTGCCTCCACTGTGTCATATCCATTTTCTTGTAAAATATAGGCCATCGCTTTACTGAATAAGCCAATGCCTCGACCTTCATGGTTCGCTAAGTAAAAGATCGCGCCACTTCCATGCTCAACAACCATTTTCATTGATTGTTTTAATTGGAAACCACAATCACAACGTTTACTACCAAAAATATCACCGGTATGGCAGATGGAATGCATACGAATAAGTGCATCGTCACTATATTCAAAGTCGCCGTATACAAGGACACTTGATTGTTGTAGTTCTGCTAGATTGATGGAGGACAACTTTTCAATAATTTTTTCCGTGCCCTCAACTTCTTTACAACTAAGCCAACAATACCATTTAAAAGTTACCGTCTCTCCATCCAAATTGACCGGTAATTTAATTGGTCCAACTAAATAAATCGCTTTTTCCCCTGTACTTATAACTTGTATTTTATTTTCTAATAAAGAAATTACTTTTTCATCAAAATTTGTTACTGTCATCTTTCATCCCTCATTTGCCAAAATAGTATATGATCTACACTATATGCTTCCGAACTATTTCACTCTAATTGAAAATAGTTCAAATTTTAATTATAAATATTCATTAGTAAAAAGTCTTGTGATATGAATAACGTTTTCGACTAAATTACTATTATTTATTGTTAGTTTGTTCAATATGTAATTCCTTACTTTATATATAAACTGCCAAATTTTGTTGGAGTTGAAGGGTGTAGTTCTCCAAAAAAAGTGCAAAAAATATCTTTTAAATTGGGAGCTTAAAATTGCAGTTGCTGATTTTTTTAAAACAGTTATTATTAAAAGCTTAATAAACATTGTGTTCATTCAACCTTTGAAAACACTTTTCTTGAACTACTTAACAAAATCAACATTTATAAAACAAAAAAGACTACCATCAGCAAACTTGCCAACGATAGCCCTAATACACTAATTAAAATCCGATATATTTTCTTGGATCAACAGCATTTGACTTCGAACCGTTCCATAAGCCTTCATGAATTTCAAAATGAAGATGAACACCTGTTGAAGCACCTGTTGTTCCTTTTCCACCGATATATTGACCTTTTGATACAACTTGTCCCTCGCTTACTGCACTTGAAGTTAGATGGGCATAAACTGTTTCAAGTTGCTTTCCGTCAATATAATGAACAATGAACACTACATTGCCGTACGAACTTGAATAATAGGATCTACTTACAACACCATCAGCTACGGCATAAATAGGATCGCCGGAACCTCCACCAATATCAATTCCAGTATGTAATTTTCTCTTTCCAGAAATTGGATGATATCGATATCCAAATTCTGATGTCACTGGTCCAGATGTCGGACGAACAAATTTACCATTGGTTACAGGAGCTGAGTAGTTTGATTTGGAAGATGAAGATTTTGTCGAAGCAGCTGCTTTTCTTGCTGCTTCTTCCCGTGCCTTACGCTCTTCTTCTTCTTTTTTCTTCGCTACTTCAATCGCTTTTTGTAATGCAGCCTCTTGATTTGCATAAATTTGTTGTTCTTCTTCTAAACTAAAGACTAACTCTTCATGTTCATGAACTTCTTCTTCTAATTGTGCATATAGTTTATCTTTTTCATCTTTTTTCTCTTCTAATTCAGCTCTTGCTGCTTCTAAACTTTTTTTAAGCGCAATAACAGCTTCCCGTTCTTCTTCAACTTTTGTTTTATTTTCAGCTAAAAGACGATGATCCGCTTTATGCTCTTCAATAATATTTTTATCCGCGTCCATAATAGTGGACACAGCTGTAATACGACCAATTAAGTCAGTGAAACTTTGTGAACCGAGCAACACATCAAGGTAAGTGACGTTCCCTCCACTTTGTTGAATCGCCCGTATTCGGTCTTTTAAAAGTTCATCACGCTTGGCAATCCGTTCTTCGATCGTCGCAATTTCAATTTTTAACTGTTCAATCTCGTCATTTTTCTCTTGAATTTGTTGATCTGTATCTCTAATTTTTTGGGCAGTTTCATTTATTTCTGTATCAATTTGCTGAATTTCAGCCTTAACAGCCGCTTGTTTGTTCTCTAGTTCATCTAGCTTTTCTTCAACTTTAGCTTTCTCGGAGCCTAATTCTGATTTTTTCCGTTGAACTTCTTGTTTTTGCTTTTCTAAATCTTTAACTGAATCTGCATAAGCAACCGATTGAGTAAACAACGTACTAAACAACAAAATAAAAGCTCCGATAAGGGAAAAATATTTTCGTTCCAACAGCCTGCCTCCTCTTCCCTTATATATGAGAGATTAATAGATTTTTTATGTATCTTCATGTAAAGGGGCTGTCCAAAAAGTCAATTTTTTAGACATTATTGATGGAATTATTCGGTACTTTGGCGGACGCGCATCCAGTGGCACGGCCTCAGTCTCCTCAACGCACAAGCGCGTTTGCGCAGGTCTATAGGCTCGTGTGCCTGACGCTTCGCTTTCGT
>NZ_JAACYS010000048.1 GCF_009996845.1 Pallidibacillus pasinlerensis
AGATGCAATAAAGGGTATGAAAAAAAAGATTTTTTGGTACAATAATCCTAGTTTTGTTAAAATATATAGGACTACCAACCTATGTATCTATCACTTGGAGGTGCAATTTAATATAATATGAGCCAATTTATTGGATGTATTTTTGAACAGTTGCAAAATAATCAAAACGCACAAAGTGAATCATATAAAAAGATGGACAACCTCATGAATCAGCGTGATTTATTTGAGGGTCAATATATGGACGGATATATTCAATTTGTTCACAAAGGATATAGTTCGGATGTAGATAGTCTTAATGAGCAATTGACGTATGAAAATGATCGTTACTGGATTATTTTTAATGGTGAAATCTATAATCGTGTTGAATTAAAAGAAATTCTTTCCAAAGAGGGAGTAAATATTGAAACGAATTTTATTCCTGAAATTATCGTAAACATGTACTGGCTTTTTGGTGAAAAGGTCGCTGAACATTTACGAGGCATGTTTATTTTTGTTATTTGGGACAAAAAAGAAGAAACCTTATTTGGAGCGAGAGATCATTTTGGAATCAAACCGCTTTTTTACAGTGAAAAAGAAGATGCCATTTTCTTTGGATCCGATAAAAAAGGTATTGTGATGCTTCAAGATAATAAGAGCGAAGTTAACAACGAGGCATTGCAACAATATTTAACTTATCAATTTGTTCCCGATCCAATGACATTGGATGAAGGAATCTATAAATTGGAACCCGGCCATTACTTTGTCAAAAAAGTCGGTTTACCAATGGTAATCGAATCTTATTGGAAACCGTCTTTCCAACCGGTACACAAAACGGAAGACGAGTTTGTTAAGGAAATTCGGGAAGTCCTGTTTGACTCGGTAAAAAGACATATGGAAAAAGATGTCCCAACCGGTTCTTATCTATCCGGCGGAATCGATTCTTCTTTTATGGCTGCGATTGCGAAAGAAATAAATCCGAATATAACAACTTTTTCAGTCGGATTTGAACGTGACGGCTTCAGTGAAATCGATGTTGCCAAAGAAACAGCTGAAAAAATCGGTGTTGAGAACATCAGCTACGTTATTTCACCGGAAGAATATATGAATGAAGTTCCAAAGATTATGTGGTTTATGGGAGACCCTCTTGCCGATCCGGCGTGTGTACCTCTTTATTTTGGCGCTAGAGAAGCAAGTAAACATGTTAAAGTTGTATTTTCCGGGGAAGGCGCCGATGAATTCTTTGGCGGATATAATATTTATCGTGAGCCACAATCTCTGGAAATCTTTAATAAACTGCCAGGCTTTACAAAGTCTTTACTGCAAAAAGTGGCAAAAATAATGCCGGAGGGAATGAAAGGTAAGAGTTTCATTGAACGTGGGACAACTCCGTTGGAAGAACGTTATATAGGAAATGCGAAAATGTTCGAAGAAGAAGAAAAGCGGAAATTCCTTCACATTTACAATGAAAATGTAGATTATACGGATATTACGAAAAAATTGTATCAAGAAGTTGCCGGTTATGGACCGGTTGAGACGATGCAGTACATTGATATCCATACTTGGTTACGGGGAGACATTTTATTGAAAGCGGATCGGGCTTCTGCAGCACACTCTGTCGACCTTCGGACACCATTTTTAGATAAAGAAGTCTTTAATGTGGCTTCAAAAATACCGACTTCATTGAAAACGGCAAACGGAACGACGAAATATATTCTCCGCAAAGCGGCGGAAGGAATTGTACCTGATCACGTATTGCACCGTAAAAAACTTGGATTCCCGGTACCGATTCGCCATTGGTTAAAGGATGAAATGTATGATTGGGCAAAAAAAATAATCCGTGAAAGTAATACGGATCACTTAATCGATAAAAACTATGTTTATAATTTGTTGGAACAACATTGCAGTGGTAAAGGAGATTACAGCCGTAAAATATGGACTGTACTTATGTTTATGGTTTGGCATCAAGTCTATGTTGAAAATGTATATTCTTTTGACAATGGAAAAGTTGCCTCTTCTAAAAGTGCAGAAGAATTATTCGTGAAAAATTAATTATTTTAAATATGTGATCGCTTGGCGACCCATTTGCACCCAGGATTTTTCGAAATCTTTAATGGGTGCTTTTCTATTTTTTATATTTGTAAGCGGATCATTAAAGTAAACATAATTTTCATCGTATCCTGTAATTAAAACGGAATGTTCTTTATATGTAATTTCAATCGTGCCGCTTGGTGTATGCCACGTTTCGAAATATTCCGGGCCAAGCTCTTTATAGTGTGTATTAATGATAACCCAAATAGGACGGCCATCATTTAGATGGGTTTTAAGTTCTTGGAAATCTGAACCTGTTAAATCAACGATCGATCCGGGTAAATATTGTTCTGCCAGTTCGGCAATCGGCTTATGATAAACACCGAGACCCGGATTTTGATATGTATACATGTCCCCGACAAATCCATCATTCGGATGTCCATAATGAATTTCTCCATTTATAACCTGATATTCCGCCGGATTCTTTTTGACCTGTTCTGCCAGGGTCATTTTATCAACGGTAACTCCTGCATGATTTAGGAGCATGGCAAGACTTGTTACTTCACAGCCACGAGGCAACTCCGGCATTTGATTTATAAGCGGTGCATCAATTAAGACTTGATCATCTATTTTTACTACATGAAGTTCAAAATCATTATCATAGGGATACATACTTTTGGTACTAGTTTCCATTGGAATGATGCTAAAAACATTTTTATAATACTCGGCGGCACGATCTAAGGTTTTAAATTCTTTAGAATCGAGAAAAACGCCTATCATGATAAAAACAACAGCAAGTACAATCAGTTTAATCCCGGGAAACAATATTTTTCTTTTTACAATGCTTCTAATCAGATAGAAAAGGATGATTAGTAAATATATGATAATCATGAATAATAAGTTCATTTGTAACACCTAATTTGTTTTTTATTTGATAAAATTTGCCTCTTACTATTTAAATTAGTATATCCAGTGTTGTATTTCCAACGCTTTGCCACTGTTTGAACTGTTATATGTAACTTTATTATAACAAGTTCTTTAATTCTTACCAGTTAAGATTATAAATGATTTTTACTTTGTGCAAAGCATGATAAAAGATGGTAAAATTTTGTTATTCAAGAATAATTCTGTGGTGATGTCATGAGAAAAGAAAGTAAAGGGTTAAACAATCGTAAGTTGGATAAAAAAAGTATTTTGTTACTCATTTTTACAATTGCTTCCTTTGTGTTCATGGTGATTTTTTTCAAAAAAGGGGAAGGGGTGGCCGATTCTCTTATTCAGAAAGAGCTTTATAGTTCGCTCGGCGGGTTGTTCTTAGGCTTGTTCGCGGTATTTTTATTGGCATTTATCAGTTTGCTGGCGCGGAAACGGGTATGGAAGGTTTTGGCTATTATTGCGTTGATTATTTTTTCCTTTGCGACATTGCAAGAAATGCGGTATGTCCTCCTTCTTTCCGATGATAAAAAGTTGTATGAACAAGGGGAATTTGAAACCTTTGTAGGTACACCTGACGAAGTAAAGTACGATCATAAAAATGAATATCTTTTTGAATTGCATTTTGGGGACCAATCGTTTAACGTCCACCATTTAAAAATTTCCCGCTCTTTTTATAAAGAAGAACTCGAAGGAAAGCAATTAGAAATTCAGTATTTACCGAACAGCAAACTGCCTGTTTCGCTGGAACACGGGGACGGGTTCGGTGTTTCATTTGGAACAGAGGCATTTGGAACAGAGGGACGGGTTCCTTGTTCCAAAGCCGGAACTGGGGGTTGTTCTCGTGTTTAACTGGAACAGAGGGACGGGTTCCTTGTTCCAAAAACCGGAACGGGGGGTCTGTCCCCATAGCCATCGAAATATTGTTTAAAACATGGAAATCGATATTTGGAATCCATAGCCAAAGTTAGTTAAGTTCTAATAACTTAAAATTTCAGAAAAGTCTCCAGGTAGAGGCTTATTTGTCGTGGAATAAATTCTTAATAACTCATGATTTTCTTAAAATAACGGAAAAGTGAGTGAAGTTCATCCACTCACTTTTCGTAAACTTGATGGCTATGGGGACGGGTCCCTCGTTTCGTTCAACAGAAAAATGGAACACTGGACCCGTCCCCCCGTTTCCGTTTCCCCCGTTTCCGTTTGAGATGTTCTAGAAAATTTTGTCTTTTATAGGTAGCCAAAAGGACAAATTGTGCAAAATATGAATGAAAATTGTCTTTTACAATCGCTCAAAAGGACATTATGTGTGAAATTCACTTAAGAATTGTCATTTATATAAGTTAGTAAAGACATTATTGATTATTTGCCCGAAAGTTATGTCTTTTATAGCCTGTCAAAAAGCCATTTTGCACTTAATTTGAAATTAATTTGAAATTAATTTGTCTTTTACAAAGATGCTAAAAGACAATTCCCCCATAATATGCTTATATTTTGTTCTTTACAAGGCTTCCCAAAGAAAAGCACCTTAGATTATAAATGTTGGATTTAATTTGAATCATATTTACTGGTGATCTGCAATAAGCATAACTAAGTAAGGATTTTTCATCAGGGGGAGGATGCATGAAGTTTTGTAACGAGTGCGGGAAGCCGTTAGCGGAGGGTGCCCTTTTTTGTAGTGAGTGTGGTGCGCGAATTGAGCCACAACAAGATCAAAGTGCTCAGGAAGGGGGCCAGCCTTCAGACACAAGTCACGGGGAACAACAATCAGATTTACAATCCCAAGATGAATCCGCAAAAGAAACTTCATCTCAATCACAACAATCGAATTCAGATGGAAATGAAAGTAATCAAATAAATAAACCATCTTCGCAATCTGATGCAAAACAACTAGAAGGAGAGGCAAGTCAATCCAGTTATTTTCAGTCAAGTCATGAGCAAAATCAAGGACCTAACCAATTTTTTGGTCAAAGCCAAATTCCAGAACAAGAACCAACACCAGGACAAAGCCAAATGCAAGTTGGACCGAATACTCCATCCGGACCTGTGCCGCCAGCACCACCAAAGACTCCTAGAAAAAAGCTTTCTAAAGGTGCATTAATTTCGATAATATCTGGTGCAGCACTTATAGTTTTATTAGTTGTCACTCATTTTGTATTAAATTATATGTTTTCCGCTGATCGGTTAATTGCAAATTTTGAAAAGGCTATAGAGAAAAAAGATGTTGATACATTAGTGGATATGCTCTCAGCTAATCATAAGAGTGTGGAAATTGATGAAAACGCAGTTGAAGCATATCTCGGTTATTTTGAAGAAAATGAAGATGAATTAGAAACGGTAATTAAGTCGTTAAAACGGCAAGCGGATGGACGTTGGGATTTCGTTCATATGGCTATGCTTGAGAAGGACGGGAAATTTTTATACTTTGACAAATACAAAATTGTTGTGCCTACGGGTCATATAAATGTATATACAAATATGGAAGGTGTAAAAATTTTAGTTGACGGTGAGGAAGTAGGGGTATCCGACTCAGATTTTTACGAAGAAACCTTTGGTCCATTTATTACCGGAAAACATAAGGTAGAAGCGGTTTTAGAAACAGAATATTTACAGTTAACAACTGATGAAGAAGTTGTCATTTATGATGATGGTCAGTATTTTGTTGATCTGTATATGGAAGCAGATACGGTTTACTTTAGTCTCCCGTATATGTATGGCACAGATGTTGAAGTTAAGCTTTTAATAAATGGTACGGATGTCGGTGTCGATTTAACGGAGCAAGATGAATTTGGTCCGGTTCTCATCGATGGATCGATGACATATGCTGTTGAGGCAGAATTTCCTTGGGGAACGGTCCAGACGGAAGAACAGCCAATAGATGATTATTTTGTTGAAGTTGATTTAATTGATAAGAGTACAAAACAAGCGATAATGAATACAGTGCATAACTATCAACTTGAATGGATTGAAGCGATGACAAGTGATAACGTGGATGCGATGACCCATGCTGATGAATTGTTAAAAGATTTTGCACAAATGAATATTGATTCATATAAGAGTATGGATATAGCCTTTAGTTTCCAATATCTATCTACTATAGTTGATTTAAACTCCTTCTATTTTTATTACGATGAGTATGATCGTGCGTGGAAGGTTGATGTAATAGCGAGAAGTAACTATCTGTATAATGAGTATTTTATTGGTGAAGAACCGCCTTCTTTAATAGAGTATATACAGGATTTTGAATATTATTTGTCCTATGATGAGGAACAAGAAAAATGGATTGTCGAATATATATATGAAACATGGTATTTCAATGATGATAACACAGAGGAAATTGTGGTAGAATCTCCAGAAACTTTTACATCTTCTTGGACGAATGGAGATGCGGGTGATGGTGGAGAAGATGAGTCAAGTGAATAGGTTTTTGATCTGGCAAAAGTGCCAGGTCTTTTTTTGTGCTGTGTTTTGTAAGCGACTTTTAAAATTTGGTTAGAAAACTTAAAATAGGAAAATCTATAGGTGAAAAGGGGGTATTATGATGAGTGAAAAAAATGCTGCTGAAACAAATTTAGAAATTCAATCTCGGCTTGAACGGAAAGCACCGAAAGTTTCAAAAGAAAATATGAGTAAAGAAGATGCAAATATTGCACTAAATGAAGAGTTTTACAGAGAAAATCGCCAAGATAATGAGAATATTGCCCCAACCATTGCAGCTAGTCCGAATACCTTTGTGATAGATCTTGATGAAGAGGTGGAGGACTGAGGGGTAACGCAAGCAATGAGAGATATCGTTAGGGAAAAGCAGCATATCAACAGTGAACTAAATTTTATCGTCAGTGAAATGGGATAAATCGTTAGTGAGACATGAGATATCGCTAGTGAATTTCAAAATATCATCAGTGAACCTTAATATATCAATATTATACTGTTATATATCGTTAGTAAAGCAAAATATCATTAGTGAAAATCGATATATCACCAGTGAAAGAAAAAATATCGTTAGTGAAAAATCATATATCGTCAGTGAACTGAAAAATATCGCCAACGAACCAAGATATATCATTAGTATATCACCAATTATCGCTAATGAACCCCATAATACCATCAGTGAACGCAGGCAAAACAATAACCAGGCGGGGCAAGTTGTTCACCTGCCCGCCGGTCCTTAACACCTGCCAATCGGCATCCATCAAAAAGTGCCCAACCATTATTTCTCTTGATTCCACTGTTTGCGAAGTTCACCTAAAATTTTCCGATGCCACGATTTGGCAGTTTGATAACTAATGTTGAATACCGCGGCAATTTCTTTCAACTTCATCCCTTTGAAATAATGGAGCTCAATAAATTGTCGCTGTTTACTCGGGAGTTTTTCAAGCAAATTATAAAGTTCTACCACTTGACTCGTGTCGTTTTTTTCCGTAAATGAATTGGCGATCACCTGCCATCCGTAGTCATCGACAAACTGTTCCCCATCTTCCTTCTTGCGATTTTTATTTAATTCTTGTAAAATTGCCCCACGTATATAGTAGTATGCAAACGTTTGGAAATTCCCTTTCTTAGGATTAAAAGCCTGATAAGCATCCCACAAACCAATGAGCCCTGCGTGATAATATTCTTCATGATTTTTATAAATGTTCAATTTGTGGATAATGGAATAAATAATCGGTTTCATCGTAACAACAAGATCCTCGAAAATTACTTCGTCTTTCATCCTGTACCCTTTCTGAAAGACGCGCCTTTCTATTTATTCCCGGGTACTTAAAACATAAGGATTCTTGCGTTTTTAGTCGAATTTTGTTTTTTCGTGAAATATTACAATTTAGAGAAGATCTATAAAGGATTAAAAGTGAAATAAGTATACTTATGTGCTAATATGTGAACCTTTGAGCATATTTTATCGAAAAATTCAGTATATTTTACAAATAAGAGCTTTTTCTTTCTAATCATTTTCTAATGTTATACTGTTATAATTTATATTTTGAAAGCAGCTATACGTTGCAAATTTGATTAAATATCCAGTGATAAGTTGGCGTAGTAAAAATTGTGTATAATAAACAAAGGAAGGTTCGAAATTTAGCTAGATTAAAAATATATCTAAAAAGTTTTACAGATGATTATTTTTTACAAAAGTTATGAAGAAAAAAACCCGATGTACAAATTGCTGTTACTTTGCTATATTAAGTTATGGATTTTAATCAGTTACGAAATAATCGAATTCGTGGTTTATTAGTTAAATTAGATAAGTGTATACTTCCATACATGGGTTTTAGGAGGCAAACATGAGAGACTGTCAGAAATGTGGTAGCAGCTTAGAAGAAAATGCTACTTATTGTATAAATTGTGGAACTCCTTTAAATAAAGAAAAACAATATAAAAGTGGTAATCAGGACGTAGTTCAAAGTCCGGAACCACAAGCTCCGCAAAAACAACCGACTAGAAAAAATAAAATACTATTAGTATCAGGATTAATAACTATTATCCTATTAATTGGCATACATTTTCTGTTTCAAAATTTATTTTCAACAAATCGAATGATTGAAAACTTTGAACAAGCGTTAATCGATGGGAATGTTAAAACTGTTGCCAGTCTTCTATCATATGAGGATGGGGATTTGGAAATTAGTGAGACAGCCGTTGCAGGTTTTGTGAAATTTTATCAAGAAAATCCAGAGGCAATCGATTCAACGGTATCGGACTTGAAAAAGCAGTTGGAAACATTAAAACATAACAGCGAACAACATCATACAACTATAGATGGTATGGTTTATTTGAAAAAAGAAGGTTCAATTTTATTTCATGATCAATATAAATTAGTTGTACCGAGTGTTCATTTAGAAATTAGTACAAATTATCAGGGTACAGTGTTATTTGTGAATGAAGTGGAAGTTGGTAAAGCTAAATTCGACAATTCGTCACGTGAATATGGCCCATTTGTTCCTGGCATACACACTATAAAAGGAACGTTAAAAACTGATTATGTTGATTTATCAGCTGAAAGAGAAGTTCTTATTGATGGTAAATCTAAAAAAGTTGAAGTGGATCTTCATTTAAACGGAGATGAGGTGACATTTGATCTAGGAGATTATGAAGGTGTCGCTACATTATTTATTAATGGTATAGAAATTGATAAAAATTTAGTTGAAGATCCAACCTTTGGTCCAGTCAAAATAGATGGTTCAGTGTCTTTTTCAATTGGGGCTGAATTACCTTGGGGTACCGTTAAAACGGAAGAGGCACCGATTGATAGTCAAAATATCAATGTTGAATTTTTAAATGAAGATGTAAAAAATAATATGATGAAAACCATTCATACGTTTAATAGTGAACGGATAATGGTGAGAACGAGTGCGGACGGAAGTAAGATTACAACCGCAACTGAGCAACTTAAGAATGAATTAATTTCACAAGCTGAACAGGATAGAGAATCGAATTATGTTTATACGGCTAAACATTTTTCAACAACCTTCGATTTAGATTCCTTTAATTTAGAGTACAAACCAGTAAAAGATGTTTGGTATGCATATGCTTCTGCTAAACCTGTATTTTTAAGGGATTATTATAAAAAGGGTCAAGCGGCCAATGGTTTAGCAAGGGTTGAAGAAGGTTATGATTATGTATTAATTTATGATGAAGTTCAAGGTAAATGGTTAGTCGATGAGGAAAGTGAATCAGAAAATTTTAATGATAAAAATGCACAAATATTAACAGTAGAAGAACCGATTCAACTAACGTCTGAATGGGCGAAATAAAAATTATATAGTACGATTGATTGCGCAAAACCTCCCTATATGGGAGGTTTTTTGGTACATGGGTGTGGTACATGGGTGTGGTACATGGGTGTGGTACATAGGGACGGGTTCGGTGTTTCTCTTTTTGGTGAGCGCTGGGATTGGCCTCATTTTTTGGTGATGTTGTGGTACATGGGGACGGGTTCGGTGTTTCTCTTTTTGGTGAGCGCTGGAAATCGGTCCTTTTTTATGTTGGTGATACAAGGGACCCGTCCCTCTGTACCAGATGCCAGATGTTCGAAATTGAGTGAAACAGGGGACCTGTCCCTCTGTTCCAATTTTTATGAAAATTTTATAAAAAAACAATTGTAATTTTTTAGAAACTGGTATAAAATGTACTCTATAAATAAACAAATGTTCACACTAGGTGGACGTAGAGGTAATAAGATAAAGATAAACCTTTTTATATATGGAAAAAGAGGGAGGAGCTACAAAGAGATGAATGGCAAAGTGAAAATTGGTCTTATGGGATTGGGGACAGTTGGAACTGGTATTGTGAGGTTAGTGGAGTCTTTTCAAGAGGATTTATATAAGCAAACCGATTCATCGATTGAAGTTAGTAAAATTTTAGTTCAGAATCCAGATAAAGAAAGGGATGTATTTGTTCATCCAGATAAAATTACAACGAATCCAGATGATCTTATTTATGATGAGGAAATTGAAGTTTTGATTGAAGTTATGGGTGGCATTGAACCGGCAAGAACATATATTTTACAAGCTTTTGAACAAGGGAAACACGTAGTAACGGCAAACAAAGATTTACTCGCAGCCCACGGTGATGAATTGTTAAGAAAAGCAGCGGAAAAAGGTTGCGATTTATTTTATGAAGCGAGTGTTGCAGGCGGAGTTCCAATTTTAAGAACTTTAGTCCAAGGATTTTCTTCCGATCGCATTACGAAAATCATGGGGATTGTGAACGGTACAACGAATTATATTTTAACAAAAATGAGTCAAGAGGGACTTCCTTTTGAGCAAGTTTTACAAGAAGCACAAGATTTAGGTTATGCAGAAGCGGATCCAACATCTGATGTAGAAGGTTTAGACGCAGCAAGAAAAATGGCAATCTTAGCGACATTAGGTTTTCATGTTGGCGTGCAGTGGGATGATGTTTCTTGTCGAGGCATTTCCGAAGTGACACAAGAAGATATTCAATATGGAAAGCAACTCGGATATACAATGAAGTTAATTGGTATTGCAAAGCGGGACGATGATTGTGTTGAAGTCAGCGTTGAACCTACTTTTGTGGAAAATTCCCATCCAATTGCCAATGTAAACGATGTGTTTAACGCGGTTTATGTGTACGGTGAAGCGGTTGGCGAGACAATGTTTTACGGACCAGGTGCAGGAGAGTTACCAACAGCGACAGCGGTTTTATCAGACCTTGTAGCGGTTGTAAAAAATATTAGACTCGGCATCAATGGTCGGGAAATGTCGTTTCCGTATCATGAAAAGCGTTTGAAGTCACCAGACCAAGTATTTGCAAAATATTTTATCCGACTGATTGTGCAAGATGAAAGTGGCGTGTTAGCGAAAATTACTCAGTTAATGGCGGAAAATGAAATTAGTTTGGAAAAAGTTTTACAAGAACCGCATGGAAAAGGTGAGGCTGAGTTAATATTAGTCACTCACTCTACTTCGAAAGCAAGCATCGAGAAATTTTTACAACTAGTGCGAGAGTTTAATATCGTAAAAGAATTAAAGAGTTGTTATCGTGTGGAAGGTGGCGAATAAGATGGCAGGAATTTTAGAGAAATATAAAGAATTTTTACCAATAACAGAAAAAACACCTTTGATTAGCTTGCATGAAGGGGGTACTCCTCTGATTCGGGCAAATAATTTGTCAGAGGAGCTAGGCCTAGATCTTTACTTTAAATATGAAGGGTTAAATCCAACGGGTTCCTTTAAAGACCGTGGCATGGTGATGGCTGTTGCGAAGGCCGTTGAAGAAGGAAGTAAGGCGATTATGTGCGCTTCAACAGGAAATACTTCTGCAGCCGCTGCCGCCTACGCAGCACGAGCAAACTTGGATTGTTTTGTATTAATTCCAGAAGGAAAAATTGCAATTGGAAAACTTGCTCAAGCGATTATGTATGGAGCGAAAGTAATTTCCATTAACGGAAACTTTGATGATGCATTGTCTATTGTTCGTGAGATTACTGGGTCAAAGCCAATTACTCTTGTAAACTCGTTAAATCCGTATCGTTTGGAAGGTCAGAAGACAGGGGCATTTGAAATTGTTGATGATTTAGGCGATGCTCCGGATATATTGGCGATTCCAGTTGGGAATGCGGGGAATATATCGGCTTACTGGAAAGGTTTTAAGGAATATTATGAGGCTGGGAAATCTACTGCGGTGCCGCGGATGTTTGGCTTCCAGGCAGCAGGTGCCGCACCATTAGTGAAAGGTGAAGTTGTGAAAAATCCAGAAACGGTAGCAACGGCCATTCGTATTGGTAATCCAGCAAGTTGGGATAAGGCAGCGAATGCATTGAAGGAATCTGACGGATTAGTTGATGCGGTAACGGATGAGGAAATCTTACAAGCTCAAAGTTTGTTGGCAAAATCAGAAGGTATCTTTGCGGAACCAGCTTCAGCGGCATCCTTTGCTGGCGTGTTGAAAGCACGGGAAGCAGGTTTGATTGAGGAAAGCAAGCGTGTAGTTTGTATCTTAACAGGTAACGGATTAAAAGATCCAGATGTCGTGTTGAATCAGAACATTGATATGATTACGGTTGATAGTAGTTATGATGCGGTGTTGGAAGTGTTGTAGGGTGATATGTTATGAGACTTGGGATCGGTTTTGATTCTGGACAAAATGTGTTGAGGGTAATGAAGGACAAACGATTGAGGAAAATGGTGCGAATTGTCCTTCATCGCACTTATGAAGGACAAATAATAGCGAAAAATGGTGCGAATTGTCCTTCATCGCGCTTATGAAGGACAAATAATAGCGAAAAATGGTGCGAATTGTCCTTCATCGCTTTTATGAAGGACAAAAGATTCCGGAAAAGTGCGCAAATTGTCCTTCATCGCGCTTATGAAGGACAAAAGATTCCGGAAAAGTGCGCAAATTGTCTTTCATCGCGCTTATGAAGGACAAATAATAGCGAAAAATGGTGCGAACTGTCCTTCATCATCTTTATGAAGAACAATTTATCACATAATGTAGACCCACGTTCATTTTGCATAAAAAGTAATCAAACCTCCACTATACAAAATAATATGCAGGAGTCGTTAAATATGAATGATTATGAAGTCATGGTTAAGGTGCCTGCCAGTACAGCAAATCTTGGTTCTGGTTTCGATTCGATTGGTATGGCATTACAACGATACACAATTATAAAAATGAAACGGGCAAAGGAAACTCAATTTCACTTCGTTGGCGAACAGCAAAGAGGCTTGCCGAATAACAAACAAAATCTTATTTATCAGGCAGCAGATTACCTTTGTAAACAGGCGAAAGTTGAAACTCCAGAATTGGAAATCGAAGTAGAAAGTGATATCCCCTTAGCGAGGGGGCTTGGTAGTAGCGGAGCCGCAATCATCGGTGGGATGGTAGCAGTAAATGCACTCCTCGGAAAACCTTTTACAAAGGATGAAATTTTTCAATTTGCTTCGGAATTGGAAGGTCACCCGGATAATGTTGGTGCCTCGCTTTTTGGTGGAATTATTGTATCGGCAAAAAATGCTGAAAACAAGTATTCATATGTAACGATTTCGCCTCCGGGACAATTAAAAGTTGTTGTCTCTATTCCAGATTATGAACTGTCAACGAAGGAAGCAAGAGGCGTGTTGCCAGATCATTATTCAAAAACCGATACGGTTCATGCGATTAGTCATGCCGCGTTACTTTCAGCAGCACTATTGAAAGGAGATTTCCGTGCAATGCAAGAAGCACTGAATGATAAGGTTCATCAGCCTTATCGGAAAAGGTTAATCCCTGGTTTTGAGGAAATTTTAGAAAATGGAAAAAATCATGGGGCAATTGGTGCTGCGATAAGTGGGGCAGGTCCAACGATTATTGCTTTTACTTCCCAAGATACTGAGCCACTGATTTCGTATATAAATCAAGTTATGGAAAAACACGGTGTACGCGCTCAGACAATTGAATTACCAATCGATCACAATGGTGTTATTTGTAAAATAAACGAACGGACCCTTGAGAGTTTAGAAAAATAGCAGAGTGATGCCATATTATAAAAAGTAATAAGCAGTGTGACCTGATATTAGGTTAACACTGCCTTCTTTTTTGAAAAATGAAACAAGGGACCCGTCCCCCTGTACCACTCAAAAATGAAACAAGGGACCCGTCCCCCTGTACCACTCCCCCTGTACCACTCCCCCTGTACCACTTTATTCTTCTGTTTTGTTATCGTTTGCAGCTTTCAACTGTGCTTCTAATTCTTCAACCCGTTTCTTTAGTGCGTCAAATTCCTCTTTCGTAACGAAATCACTATCCTTTAATGTTTGTTTTACCTTTTCTTTAACAGAGGCTTCGAACTTACTTTGATATTCTTTTCCTTTTTTCATTAGTTCATCAACGATATCTGATGATTCTTCCTTGGCAACGTTGCTTTTTTCTGCAAGCTCGTCGATCAATTTTTCGAGCTGTTCCTTACTAGCGATGGCAGCACCAATTCCAAGCGTAAACATGCGATCGATAAAGTCTTTTAAATCCATTGATACTCCTCCTATTTGTAAAAAACATTCTTTTCTTTCATTATACAACCAGTTAAACAAGGTATTCGTGAACAAAGTGTAAACGATTGAAACAGTTTTGTGGCTGACAAGGTGGGGTGTGTAGGAAAATTGCTTTTTCATTATATTGGATTAGGTGTAAATTTGTGCATTTTAGAGGCGTATGCCTAATTAAAAAAGGCAACCTACAATGAGGTTACCATGATATTTATTTCACAAGAGTGCTCTCGACCGTTTCAGCGAACCATTTACCTAAAATCCGACAATTTTCTAGTTCGTCTGGGTCGGGATCTAGTTCGATTTTAAATCCTTCGTAAATGAGTTCGGCACCTTGTTTTTTCAATTGATCCATCATAATGTCCACGGCTATTCCGTTATCACCATATAGGGAGTCAAAAGAACCGAATACGATTGCTTTTTTACCTGATAAATCGACTTCTGCTAAGTCATCATAGAAGTCCAACATTTCATCTGGTAATTCTCCTCCACCCCATGTATAGGTACCAACGAGAATGCCATCGTATTTTTCCAGTTCCTTCGCATCGAAGCCGTCAGACTCTTCTATACGCACATCAAATCCGGCTTTACGGATTCCTTCTGCCAGGCCGTCAGCCATCGCTTTTGTATTACCAGTCATACTTGTATATACCATGATAAAACTTGCCATAACTCAAACCTCCTAATACTATTATCTACCTTTTTCAAGGAATTTGATAATATTTTGATTGGAATTTGAGTTATTTATTAAGCAAATTTTTTAAAAGAAATTCGATTTTTTCGATTAAGTTTGCTTTTGCATCTTCTTCAATATCGAGTTCACGAATCGTTTCTATTATCGTATCCATCCAAAGTTTTGCCCCTTCCGGATTCATTTGAAATGCATGGCTACGATTCACGCGGCTTTTATGTTCATCTTTTGGAGCTTCTGTGTTGGCAAGTTTATATAAAAATTCCCGCTGTCTTGCTTTTAAATTTTCAATATCAACATTACGTTTTTCAAAAAGTTCAATAAAGTATTGTTCCTTTGTTAAATTGTCATAAAAGCGATCAACAAGTTCATTAATTGTTTCTTGTGCAACCATTTCAGCCATTTCTAACACTCCTTTTTAATGTTTCTAATATTAATATAATGGAAAATTGGGTTTCGTCATTTGATTAGAGTCACAGTAATACGAAGAATTTTACAGCTTGTGTATGTATTTTTTAAAAAAGTATGCCTGCACAAATAGTACAGGCAGGTGAATTAACTTGAATTGTCGCGATTTGGGTCAGTCGTGTCGACGTTCTGATTTTGTTGTGTCTGTTGAGGAGTATTTGGGTTAACAGGCGGCTGCTGTTGGTGAAAATGCTGAGTAGGCTCCGGCTGATTTTGGTTGCGGTGACTCGGCCTTATAGTGGGATTTTGGTTCTGTGGTTGCCACTGTTGGGGTTGATTGTGTGGATGATTATGAGTTAGCTGTTGTGCATATTGTTGATGATTAGGTGCAATATTGGGGGAGTTTTGATAGTGCTGGAAATTTTGCCCTCCAGGTTGTTGGAATGAAGATGGATGTTGTCTGTTCGTCTGATTCCCACCTGCAAAATTTTGTTGATTCATTTGCCCTCCGTGAAAAGGGGACTGTTGATTTCGCCACGGTTGCCCAATAGGTTCACTTCCGCTCATATAGTTTTGCTGATAATTGTTGTAGTATTGAGGTTGTGTTTTAGGTTGATTTTTAAAAAAGGAAATAACAATTAATGCAATGGAAGCTACATATGTTAAGTAACCGCCGATTAACAAGCTTTCAAAACCACCGCCACCACCGGTAAACCAAATGATCATGAGTAGTGCATAAATCCCTGTGATCATCGTAACAGCCCGATATTTTGTTAAAAAAATTGAAACGATACTAAGAATGGGCATAATGAGTAGAATGAGGAAAATTGCTGGTATATCTTGAAGGTCTAATGTATTACTAAAGGCTAAGGCAGCTAAAATAATTTGAAACGGTGAAAATTCAATGTCAAATCCAATCAAGTTTTCCATCGTAATCCACGGTATAAAAAATAAAATCGTTAAAATAATGCTAATGCCTATTTTTGTAATTTTTATCAAAGGCATGACCCCTTTCTAAAGTTTCATCGTTCTTCCTTTTATCTTATGAAAAGGGATTAGTTAAAAGTACCGTTAAAACGCTGATGAGAGTTAAGTATTTTTAGTAGAAAAAAATTTGATTATGGTCTTGCACAAAAAATAGGAAAATGGCACACAATTTAAGTTTTTCGCACAAAAAATTGAAAAATCGAACAAAAAAAGAAAAGTTCGCACGGAAAAATCAGAATTTCGAACAAAACTGATTCATTTCCGCACGAACAACGTATAATTTAAGCTATATTTTTTAACACAGTATCTTTCTGCTTCGTTTCCGGTAATGTCGGGATTAAGAAACAGTATAAGCTAGCGAATGCAATAAAGAAAATCATCGATGGCACGTATCCGAATGCACCTAAAATATAACTCCAGACAAAGTTAGCTATTGTTTGTCCTGCATAGGCGATTGCCCAAAATAGACCGAACATAATAGTTAACTTATGTGGACTCATGTTTTTCATCTCATGTGGTAAGTTCAAGAAAATTGGATATTGTAAAAACATGAAAAATCCAGAAATTGTAAGTAATACATAGGAAAGGCTTGGTACAGAGTTAGCGAATACTAATGCAAACGCGAATGTTGAAACCATGCCGATTCCGATCATTAATAAAGTAGGTTTCCGCGGCCAGCCTTTATTCCAATGGCAATCCCTGCTAACGTACCAGACCAGAACTGTCTAATAGGACGGTTCTAACGGACAAAACGAGTTGGAATTCACGTAAAAATGTCCAATAGAGGTATTCTAATGGACATTTCATGCTTGAATTAGGTTAGAAATGTCCAATAGCAAGAGCTTGTTCGTTAGTGAAACCTTCACTATACTCCCTAAAACACTCAAAATCCGTAAACAACCTTTTTTTATAATATCCAATCAAGCTATTCCGATTAATTTTCCCTATATAATTTTTAACCGCCGTTTTCACACTGTTCCCAATTTCTTCAAGCCGTTCATCCTTCGTATCCATTAAATTGACAACCGTTGTTCTCCGTTTTTCGTCATTCTGAATATTTAATGCACGATCCAGATGTTCGTCATATCTTTTTGCCAACTTATCTAAAATCACTTTCTTCTTTTGCCGGACGTTAGTTTGCAAAACGCTTTTAATTTTTTCGAGCCGTTTATAATAAGGAAGATAATTATAATCTTTTAAAAATAAATACTGTAATCTTTTCTCCGTCACCAAACGATACTTATCAAGGTAAAAATCGCCCCGTGGACAAAGTTCGCTACGAATATGTTGGGTGGAACAAGGGGACGGGTTCGGTGTTTCGTTCATTTATAAAATGGTTGGTGGAACAAGGGGACGGGTTCGGTGTTTCACTCCATCATAAAATGGTTACTGGTTAGTTTATGTATAGTTTTCTAGATGATAAAGAAAAAGTGTGTAAGAGTGATCAGTTTCCTAAGTCATTGTCTTTTTGTACCAAATTTTAGTCATTATGTTAAAATAAGTTTAAAGTATTTTTAAAAGATGCGCGGGGGATTAATATGAGATCGAGACGAAGAAGACGTAGGATATTATCAATAATAGGTGCAGGAATTCTAGCTGTTGCCATTATTTCGGTGTTAATTTTAACAAACAAACCGGAAAAAGAAGTAACAAATGAAGTGATTGATGTTTCCTTACATAATGAAAAAGAACAAACAAAAATATTGAGTAAGTTATATGAATTAGATGATGAAAAACTTAGTGCATTTCTCGATAGCGAGTTAAATGTAGAAGATCTAGAACCGTTAGAAGAAGCAGTTGAAGAAGTTGATGTGGTTGAGATGGAAGATGAAAATGATTTAAACAATGAGACTAATGTCATTTCTAACAAATCTCACACTAATACGAGTTCTTCATCAGATAAAGGTTCAAGTAAATCTCCAAGCAAAGGAACGGGATCATCAACAGATAAAAGTTCTTCATCAGGCAAAGGAAAGGGTTCTTCATCAGATAAAGGTTCGTCATCAGATAAAGGTTCGTCACCGGGTAAAGGGACGGGTTCGTCATCAGACAAAGGTTCAACATCAGATAAAGGAAAGGGTTCGTCAACAGATAAAGGTTCATCATCAGGTAAAGGAACTGGTTCGTCAGATAAAGGTTCATCAGATAAAGGAACCGGATCATCGGGCACAGGAACAGGTTCATCATCAGGTACTGGATCAGATTCATCACCAGACAAAGGAAATGATGATTCTTCATCAGATAATGGTTCGGATTCATCGTCAGATAAAGGTACAGAACCATCCGAACCAGAACCGAATCCTGAAGATAAGTCCGAATTGGATAAAATAATAAGTCCTCCTTTATTCTAAAGATTAGAATTAATCATTTAGCCATTATGTTGTTTCTATCAATTATTGCTAACCTTTGACAATAATAGAAAAAAATTTAAATGCCATATTGGGCAATACAATCGCATATTCATATGAATGAATTACGTTTTACTTAATAAGGGGCAAGGATTTTCAATGGACTTTGCCTCTTATTATTTTATCTGATTTTCTAGATAAGTTCGGCATCATGTACTGATTAATTAACTTTATAAAAGGAAGGATTTGAAGTCTTGAAACAATGTACATTTTGTGGAGCTAATGTAGAAGGAAAGTTTTGTGTTAATTGTGGTCAGGCGCAAGAATGCTTGAGCTGTGGCAGTACTTTTAACGGTAGTGAAAAATTTTGCGCATCATGTGGAACGCAAAGGGCTATTTCACAACAATCTACTCAACCAAACGTGCAAGATTCGCAACAACAAGATAATGTAACGAATCAAGAATTGAATCAGACAACAAATCAACCTCAAGAACCCAATCAAGCATTTACTCCGTATCAAAGTACCCATAGTAACCAACAAACTCATCAACATGGTCCAAGCAATTTTCAACAAAATTACAATCAAGGTTTTTCACCAGGTGGTCCCAGGAATCATTTTTTTCCTCCTAAGAAGGGGCCTAACAAAGGTTTAATTTGGGGAATCGTTGGTGCTGTTGCAATTGCAGCCATCATAGTTTGTTATTTTATTTTCTTTAAGTCACCAAATACTCCATCCGGGGTTGTGGAAGCTTTTGTTGATGCACTAGATAATCAAAATTTTAGTAAGGCAAGGGAATATTTATATGAAGATGAATATATCGATGTTTTTGAGGACATTGAATATTATTTAGACTTTATTCCTTCAAGTGCAGAACTGTCATTTTCTGTAAAAATAATTGATGAACATATCCAAGGTAATTCAGCAGAGGTTGACACTATAATGTCGTATAAAGCAAGTTTTATGGGCGAGTCGATGTCTGAATCCGATAATGTTACATTTTACTTGATAAAACATAATGGAAAGTGGAAGATTACGAGCGAAACTTTCTAAAACATTGGTGGTACAGAGGTGGTGGTACAGAGGGACGGGTTCGGTGTTTCATTTTTCAAATGGAACGAGGGACCCGTCCCCGTGTATCGAACGAGGAATGGAACGAGGGACCCGTCCCCGTGTATCCCCGTGTATCACAACAATGGCTGGCAATCGTTTATATTGTCCAGTCATTTTTTGTTCGGGATTATGTGAAAAAGGAAGCAAATGGGTTTAAAAATAAAGTACAATTGTATTAACCTGTATTAGATAGACTATATTTATTAATATTCACCATTGTTTACTAAGGAGAGATTGAAGTGGCTGTAGCAGATTTTATTAAAAAAATAGATCCAATTTTAATTCAAGAAAATCCGATTTTACAAGCTAATATTATGCATAATGTTAGGGAGTTTCGCTATGCTCCAGTTGAATGGACGAATCGTTTACTTGAACATGCAGTTAATTCTAAAGAAAATCGGATGAAGATTATTACATCCATTGACTCAATGCCCCTAAATGACGAATCCGTAAAACATTTACTTAAGCTAGCCGATATCGTTGACATAACGCAAAAACATTTGATTGTACGTACGGTGAACAATTTAAAGCCTGAGTATATTGTAAAATATGGAAAAGAATTT
Source organism: Pallidibacillus pasinlerensis (assembly GCF_009996845.1). Taxonomy (GTDB): domain Bacteria; phylum Bacillota; class Bacilli; order Bacillales; family Caldibacillaceae; genus Pallidibacillus; species Pallidibacillus pasinlerensis. The sequence continues at coordinate 20,533 of NZ_JAACYS010000048.1, forward strand.
GTCCGGAAAAAGTTAGTTACAAAGGAATATGTTGATTATTGTCAATTTTTATTGGATGCAACAGAGAAGCAACTATGGAACCAATATAATACATTTTTAAATGAGTTAGAAAAAGCTGATCAATTTGATTCATTTCTTTTCCGTTTAACAAAACAACTAGCAACAATTTTAGTAGAAAAAGGATATTATAAGTCTAGTATCGTCAGAAAAATTATTGAAGAAGATTTAAAAGAGGACTGGTTTACGTTTGAAGGAATTATGTCCATTTACGTAGCAGGCTTACTTCAAGATGAATCATTGATTCCTCAACTTGCAAGCTTATTAGCTTCAAACGATGATTTCGTAGTGGAAGAGATTTTAGAAGCATTACAGCGATTCCAATGTGAAGAAGCGGTACATGCTGTTTTACCATATGCAAAAAATAAAGATCATTATATTTTTTCTTTAGGTGTTTTAAAAGAAATTAAAAATGAAGCTGCTGAAAATGCACTTGTTCAATGTTATGACTATCTTGATGCCGATGGGAAAATTATGTGTATAGAAGGATTGGTTGGGCATTTGTCACCGAAGGCTTTTCCTTTAATTGAGGATTATGTGAAAAAAGGGTATGAAAATACGATGTTAGAAGCAGAAGAGTTATTTTATTTTTTCTACAAAATAATGGGTGAAAGTCATCCGTTATTAGAAAAATGGGAAGAGATTACAGTGGCAAGAGAACAACAGTATTCAGAAATGATAAAAAGAGATAATATGCTTGTCAAGGAAAATATCAAAAACCAAACTTCAACACAAAATAAGGTTAAAGTTGGCAGAAACGATCCATGTCCATGCGGAAGCGGGAAAAAGTATAAAAAATGCTGCGGAAAATAGTGTGAAACAGGTGGGTGAAACAGGGGGGGTGAAACAGGGGGACGGGTTCGGTGTACCAATTTTAATGGCTTACAAAATTATACACTTCGAAAAAATGAAACGCTGGACCCGTCCCCATGTACCACACTACAAAAATTGGAACGCTGGACCCGTCCCCATGTACCACACTACAAAAATTGGAACGCTGGACCTGTCCCCATGTACCAAATTACCAAAATAACAAAGGACAGGCCCTTTTATCAAAATGAAACAAGGAACCCGTCCCCGTGTACCACCCATGTACCAAATTAAACGGTTTGGACTTGTTTTCCGGTTTGTTTTTCTACGGCTTTCATGTATTCGATTTTTTGTTGTGGTCTGCTGCGAACTTGTTCGTCTGCATGGTAAGAGGAGCGGACGAATGGACCTGCTTCACAATGTTCGAAGCCTTTTTCTAACGCGATTTGTTTTAGTTCTTCAAATTCATCTGGGTGGTAGTAGCGCACTACATTTAAGTGCTTTTTCGTAGGTTGCATATATTGACCAATTGTTAAAATATCAACATTATGTGCCAATAGATCATCCATTGTTTCTAACAACTCTTCTTTTGTTTCCCCAAGTCCAACCATAATACTTGACTTTGTTGGTGTGTTCGGTGAAATTTCTTTTACACGCTTTAACAATTCGAGAGAACGATCATATTTTGCAATGGCACGAACTCTCGGTGTTAGGCGACGCACAGTTTCCACGTTATGGTTAAAAATATCCGGTTGTGCATCCATTAACGTATGTAAACTCTCGTAATCGCCTTTCATATCAGAAGGTAATACTTCAACCGTTGTATATGGATTTTTTCGCCGGATTGCACGGATTGTTTCAGCAAATACTGCTGCTCCACCATCTTTTAAATCGTCCCGAGCAACCGCAGTCACAACAACGTGTTTTAATCCCATAACAGATACGGAGTCTGCAACGCGCTCTGGTTCAGCCCAATCGAGTTCTGTTGGACGCCCTGTAGCCACTGCACAGAACCGGCAAGCCCGTGTACAAATACTTCCTAAAATCATAAATGTTGCTGTACTACGTTCACTCCAACATTCATAAATATTCGGACATTTTGCTTCTTCACAAACGGTATGTAGGCGATTATCGCTAACAAGTTTCTTAATATTTTTATAGGATTCTGTTGTTTTAATTTTAATTTTCAGCCATTCAGGTTTTTTAACGTGTTCATACTTTGGCAATGCTTTCACGCTCCTTTGAAGTATACATATTCCAAATATCAGTAGTATATTTCGTTTCAGCCAAATGCTTCACTTCCGCCCATTGTTTATCTGTCAATTCATATGGTGTTAATGTAATACTTAATCCCTTTGCGAACCCATTTTTAAAAGCTTCAACCATTTCTTCATATGTGAAAGTTTTACCCGTTACTTCATGAATAGTTGTTGCTTTACCTGCAAATCGGGCTTTTCTTCGCTCTCGCATTTCTTCCGATGAAAAAGCAAAAAGATCAAAGAGTAAATCATTGTCTACCGAGATTGGCAGAGAGCCATGTTGTAAAAGGACTCCCCTTTTTCTCGTTTGAGCATTCCCACAAATTTTTTTGCCATCGACTAGCATTTCGTAAAAGGACGGTTTTTCAAAACAAATTGCAGAACGCTCATTATCAATTTCCCGTTCAGGAATGGCAAAGTCAGCTTCGACGCCTAAATTTTTATACCCTTCCAAAACACCTTGTGTTAAAACGTAATAGGCTTTTGTTACAGATTTTGGTATGCCAGGGTCATTCTCAGAAATGACGAGACTATACGTAAGTTCGTCAGCATGTAAAACAGCGCTTCCCCCTGTTAAACGACGGACAAAGTCACAATCGTGTTTCTTAATTCCTTCAAAACTAATTGTTTTCGCCCGCTGAAAATAGCCAATAGATAAAGTAGGCTTACTCCAACCATAAAAACGTAGAGTCGGAGGAATTTTCCCTTCACTTTGCCAATTAAGTAAACATTCATCTAATGCCATATTAATTGCTGCACTATGGTAGCCTGTGTCAAGTAATCCCCAGTTCGTTTCCAAAAAATCGCCACCTTTTGTATACTGTTAGACTGTCATATTTTCACAATTCGTCACACATTATTGAGTTGATGAACTTATTTGAAAATTCCAGTCGTACTGTCTTCAAAAATATTAAATTAGCAAAAGTACTAATTCACATATTCTATTTTAAAGCTTTTTCTGAAAACAAAGTCTTTAACTTGGATTTTAAGTAAAAAAATACATGAAAAGGGTTACATTCTGCTTATAGGATGATTTTTCTAACACTATTAAAAATACCGAATGGTGTTTTGTTATTTTACAAAAGTAACTTCTGCTTTCCCGATATTTGAATATGTAACGGTATACGTTCCTTCTTTTGCAACAGGAGGTGAAATGAAAGTACCAGATGAAATAACCATACCTTTTTTCAATTGCTTTCCGTGTTTTACTAGTTTCTGATTTAACCAGATTACTGCATCAACTGGATTACCAAGAACAGCAGATGAAATTCCATCAGCAATTTTTTCACCATCAAGGAATAACTCCATTTGCACATCAGACAATTGTTCATAAGTTAGCGGTTCGATTGGGTCTGATACAACGATGAGGCCTGTAGCTGTGTTATCACTTAAAAGGTCTGCTAATTTGAAATTTGGGAACCAATCGATATAACGGGCATCAGGAATTTCAATCCCCGCAGCAATTTTACTTTTTTGTAAAACTTCATCGGCGCTAGCGTCAGGTGTTAAGTCATCTTGTAAAATAAACATAATTTCCGTTTCAATTAATGGAGCAAAAAGATCGGAAAAAGATACGGTTTCACCACTTTTTACAAGATTCGTAGTTAATAAAGTACCGTAGGCGGGCTCGTTAACACCGGCAATTGCTTGGGTTTCAGGACTTGTCATACTAATTTTATAACCAGCAACTTGTGCGTTTTGTTTTTCACATAATTTTTTAATAAGCGCATCTTGGATTTCGTATCCTGTTTCTTCATCAATATTGTATTGATCACGAATAAACGGAATCGACTCCATTGTATCATATGCACGCAGTATTTTTTCTACAACTTCTTCGACAAGATTAGTCATCGGTTGATTCCTCCTTTAGTTTGAAAAAACGTTACAAGAATAATAAACCAATTTTTCAGATTGTGCAAATTTTTAAGCTATTTTGTCGAGGGTTGGAAATGTAAGTGATTTCAACATTGTATCGTGTTGTTTAGAAAATTCAGATACTATGTTATTATAAATCTATCATTAATGAAAGGCGGAGATTGAAATGAAGAAAAGGAGTTTTTTAGCAGCTTAAATTGGAAAAATAAACAGGAGGCAACTAATGTTAGGAAAACATGGATTTGATTTATGGGCTAATTACTATGATCAAACCGTTCAAATAAATGAAGATGCGTTTGCTGGTTATAAACAAATTTTGAATCTTATTTTTAACGAGCAATGCAAAAGCCAAAATCCACCATACTAGATATTGGCTTTGGTACAGCAGTTTTAACTAGTAAATTGTATGAACATGGTCACAAAATTGATGGAATTGATTTTTCTCTACAAATGATATCAATCGCTCGAGTAAAAATGCCGAAAGCAAATTTGAGTGAATGGGATATATCAAAGGGCTTCCCACAGGAAGTTAAGGGTGCGAAATATGATTCTATCATTAGTACTTATACGCTACACCATTTAACAGACGAGCAGAAGATTAGCTTTATCCAACAATTACTATCTTTATTAAATGATGAAGGGAAAATATTAATTGGAGATATTGCTTTTGAAACGGAAGCTCAATTAGAAGCATGTCGCGAGGAAAATAAAGCCCATTGGGATGATGAATTTTACTTTGTGGCAGAAAAAATAAAAACAATGCTCCAAGAAGATTGTCAATGTGAATATACGCAGAACTTTTTGCGATGTACCTATTTTTATTGAACTGTCGAAAAAATATTGGGGTCTA
>NZ_JAACYS010000049.1 GCF_009996845.1 Pallidibacillus pasinlerensis
AGAAAATTGTTAGAAGTGTCTTTCATCGCATTTATGAAGGACAAAAGTTGAAGGAAAATTGATAGAAGTGTCTTTCATCGCGTTTATGAAGGACAAAAGTTGAAAGAAAACTGGCTGAAGTGTCCTTCATCGTGTTTATGAAGGACAAAAGTTGAAAGAAAACTGGCTGAAGTGTCTTTCATCGCATTTATGAAGGACAAAAGTTGAAAGAAAACTGGCTGAAGTGTCCTTAATCGCGTTTATGAAGGACAAAAGTTGAAAGAAAATTGTTAGAAGTGTCTTTCATCGCATTTATGAAGGACAAAAAATAAAGAAACACTGGTAAAAATGTCTTTCATAACTCATCTGAAAGACAAATCATATAGAAAAAACGTACAAAATGTCCGTCATCATCGTAATTCGTTTTACAAATACAATATACCTCTACAAAATACCTTTACAACTTTCTTCATCCATGATTAAACTAATAATTAATGAACATTTTGATGAGAATGTGGTGGGTGCGATTGAATAAATTAATTAAACGAAAAAAATATACGATAGATGAAGTTTGTATTTTAGCTGGGCAAATTATGCTCGAAAGTGGTGCGGAAACTTATCGTGTTGAAGATACGATGAGTCGAATTGCGAAAAGCTATGGTGTAGAATGTGTGGAAAGTTATGTGACACCTACAGCGATTGTTTTTACGGTAGATGATGATTTAATAACGAATACGAAAATGAAACGGATAAATAAAAGAGGGACGGATTTAAATAAAATTGCGGTCGTTAATCATTTGTCTCGTGAAATTAGTGAGGGGAAATGGTCACTTCAAGAAGCATATAAAAAATTAATTGAAGTGCACCGTTCCACATTTGTTTATTCTGTTTGGTTACAAATTTTAGCTGCGGCAATCGTAAGTGGATGTTTTGTTATTATGTTTCAAGGGAAATGGTTCGATTTTCTACCAACTGTTGTAACTGGTGGATTTGCATACTTTTGTTTTCTAATTATTGATCGTATTGTTCAAGTGAGGTTTTTCTCTGAATTTATTACAGCCGCTATTATCGGGCTCATTAGTCATTTGCTCGTATATTACGGATTTGGTATGGAAATCGATAAAATTATTATTGGTTCGGTCATGCCACTTGTACCTGGTTTACTTATTACAAATGCGATACGGGATCTCATTTCCGGCCATTTAGTTTCTGGTTTAGCGAAGGGAGCGGAAGCCCTTCTTACCGCAATGGCGATTGGAAGTGGGATTGCGATTATAATCGGTTTAATTTAAAGGATGTGGTTGGATGATTGCACAACTAGTCACAAGTTTTATTGCTTCAAGCGGTTTTGGTATCATTTTTAATGCACCGAAACAGGCGATTTTGAAATGTGGCTTTGTCGGTATGCTTGGTTGGATGATTTATTATTTGCTCGTTGAATACGCAATAGACTCAGTATTCGCAAGTTTTGTTGCTTCTTTTTTTATTGCTGTTATAAGTTATTATTTTGCAAGAAAATTTAAAACGCCAGTAATTATTTTTACAGTCGGTGGAATCATTCCGTTAGTTCCAGGAGGGCTTGCCTATAATGCGACGCGTCATTTTGTACTCAATGATTATAGTACGGCGATTCAGCTAGCTGCTAAAGTTTTATTAATTGCAGGAGCAATCGCGATGGGAATTATTTTTTCTGAAGTATTCAATCAACTTATTCGTAATATCCAATTAAAATTACGGACAAAAAGTAAAGTCCAAAGTTAAATGTCATGTATAACTACTCTCTTTTTAAACAAGCTAAAGAAGAGGTGGTCAACATGAACAAACCAATTGCAACGGCTTTAGCAACAATCGGCTTGGCCCAATTTTTAAAAATTCCTTATAAAAAAATCACGGACGGGAATTGGGATTGGGGATTGTTTTTTGAAACTGGTGGTATGCCAAGTTCCCACTCAGCTGGTGTGTCGTCGTTAGCAACGTATATAGCCTTACAAAGAGGTGTGAAAACGGTAGATTTTGCTTTGGCAACGGTTTTTGGGCTTTTGGTTATGTATGATGCACAAGGGATTCGTAGACAATCAGGAGAATTAACAATCAAAGTAAATCAACTTGAAGAACAAATAGAGCGATTTCGAGGTGAAGAAGATCATCATTATCACGATAAAAAGACAAAAAGGTTACGGGAACAATTAGGTCATCAACCGATTGAAGTTGTAGGCGGTGCACTATTAGGGATGCTTTCCGGTTATATATCATACAAGCTTTTTGAGGTTTAAAAAATGGACTGTCCATTTGGGCAGTCTTTTTTATATATTTTTAACTGTATTACAATTTCTGTCTTTAAAATGAAAGGATTTTGCAAACTTAGAGCGAATATTGTTTGGTAGAATAATTATAATAGCAAACCTTACAATTAATTTAAAGAAAAGTTACAAATTGTAAAGACATGTTTTTTTTACTATATAATATATAACAAATATATTCCCAGATCTTAATACTTTTATGTATCTTTGAATTATTTTTGCACCGATATAACTTGTCTAAAACTATTTGTTTGCTAACTTGCAAATATATATTAAAAAACTAGGTGATGAGAGATGAATATTGAAAAACAATTAATCACAAAAAGTTACTACCAGTCATTCGTAGATGAAAATCTTGAAGGACATCCAATTGAACAATTAGGAGAATTATTTTTTAAAGAGCAAAAAAAGGAAAGACCTGATGCATCCTATATTCGCTATGCGCAAGGTGAGGTTTATTTTTTAAACAAAGATTATGAAGCGGCAATTTTTAAATGGGAAAATGTTCAAAATGAATTTGAGCAGTGGGCAAGGAAAAATATTGCAGATGCATATTTAGAAATGGAATTATTCCAAAATGCGGAAGAAATATATTTAGCCATTCAAACAGAATTCCTTGTATTACAAATGGAAATCTTATTGCAACTTTTTTCCCTATATTTACAACAAAACAATGATAATAAAGCCGATCAAATTATTAAACAAGCCGTTAACCTTGACCCAGATTATCCAAATGTAACAAAACTGGCGCGAAGCTTTTTCGAACAACGGGAAGATTGGCCAAGTGCTTTAAATTTAGCAATTGAAGAATCAGTTCGTACAAAGGATACGAAGTGGCTGGAAATATTGAAAAATTATATTCGCAGTGGTTATGCAAAAGGGTTTGAACCAACGTACTTCTTCCAAGCACTTTCTGTTAGCCAAGAATTAGATTTAGATTTATTCGAACAATTAATCGTTTCACTCTGGGAAAAATATGAAGATGAGAATCAATTGTATGATTGGTTATTACAAATTAATAGTTATTTAAAAGAAAAAGAATTTTCGTCTGATTATGATTGGAATGAGCTGTCGAACCTGTATAAAAAGACCTATGATACCCTGATGGGTGGGGCATTTTCTATGGAAAAGTTAAAGGTTGTCATGCCTAACTTTTTACATGTCTGGATACGTGTTATTGGAAAAGAAGATGAAGTATTTCCATCCTCAGCAGTGTTTGCTTGGAACGAAATTATTCCCGAACTGCTTGAAAATGATGTATTACTTTGGGCGGAGAAAAAGCTGTTTCAAGCTGAATTTGAACTTGATATTTTAGAAAAAAGTAAAGAATTGAATGAAGCGATTTTAAAATGGACTGAAGATCATCAACTACGGAAAAATGTTCGTTTGCAACTATTAAGTAATGAAGTAATTGATTTTAATCGACAGTTTATTGGAATCGTTGGTATGTATAGTAGTACGAAGGCTGCATTCGTTAATCATTTTATCAATGACCAAGTGCTAGAAAATGGCAATACAAAAGTAAGTAGTATAATCCAAAATGGAAGAGAATTTATTGTTACGGAATACAATAATGAAAAATCGAATGTATTATCTTATGAAGATATTTATCGTGAAAAAATAAATGGAAACGAAGTAACAGAGACTTCTGTAATAAATGTTCGTCTGCCAAATCAAATATTAGAACAAAATAAATTCTCCATCGTCAATATACCAGATTTATCCTTTATTCCTGCTTTAACAAATGAATTAATTGACACGTTACGAATTACCGATACGATTTTGTTTATATTAGATGAAATCTCAGGTCTGACGGAAGTAGAATTTCGTTGGGCGCAACTAATTCAACAAGAACTGCCAAATGTGAAAATGTATTTTATTGTTTTAAATGACCGGAAAAATCAAGAAAACTATACAGATATTTATTACAAATTAAATAAGGCAATTGAACACGATGAGTTGACAGGGACGGTTTTTGATTATGAACAAAAGGATGAATTACGCCAAAAACTAGCTCAAAGACTTAGAACGGAATGGCAAAAATATAAAAATAAAACGCATCGCATTGCAAATTACTTATATATGAATAAGCGTCTTTTAGATGATTTGTTTGAACAAAGAACAAGAATTGAAAAACAATTAGATAAAACGATTCAGTGGAATGAAGATTTTGTTTCCCGTATGACTGGTGCAATTCACCAGTTGGAAGATATGGAAAGTGAAAAAATAGCGATGATTCGGAAGTCTTTTGTCTTAATTAAAGATGAGACGAAAAAGGAGATTGTAAAGGCTATTCCTGAAGTGCTGAAAGAAATGGCAAACGAGGTAACAAAGGATCGTGACTTCCGAAAAATTCACGTTGAACTAAATGATGAAATGAACAGAAGAATTCAACAATATTTAAATGATATTATTTTACCGAATTTCCTTTCCCGAGTGAAGGATTGGTTTGCGATATCTAAAGATGAGTTAAAAAATGCCGAAAGTTTCCTTGAGGAGATTAAAGAGGGCTTTAATTCAATGCTTCAAGAGGATCGATTGCAGTTACAATGTGACTTTAAAATATTTGAAGACTGGCAAAGAGATATTGATAGACTTACGATTAAAGTAAATTACCAACCAGTTAATATTTTTAATCGAGCAACAGTATCACAAATCTTATTAAAAGGAACGGGGAAAGTATTAAGTCGGTTTACAAATAGTAAAGAATCATTAGTGAATCGCTACAAGCAATTTATTGAAAGTCAGGATTATCAAGAAATTGCTGAAACAATTGCTGACCAGTTCCTCAATCCGTTCACTTTGTTAGAACAAGGCCTTGACCGAGATATTCGTATTTTCTTTAAAGAGGCCTTTGAAAAGATGCGGTTGATTGTTGCTGAAGTGGATAAGGATACGGTGGAGAAGCAACAACAATTAGCTAATTTACGAGAAAATCCAGAGGTATTCCGGGACCCATTAAAGATTTTTGATATTACAAGATTACAATATAAATATATTTTAGAAGTAGAAGAGATGTCATATATTAATGCAAGTCAATAAAATGCTTGTACTATTTTTCGAAGTCCCCTTCATATATTTTTAAAAAAGGTATGGAGGGGATTTTTTGAAGGAATTACAAAATCACCAGTCACTCATTACTAAAGAGATGGTGGAAAAATATTATAAATTACATAAACAAGTGAAAGAACTTGAAAAGGAATTATCTCAATTAAAAAAGACTTTTAATCAATATTTTGATTTAACGGTTGGCCCGAATGAAAAGGGTATATTACAATTCGATACCTTCGTATTACAAAGAAATATTCGCCTGTCTGAAAAATTTCGTGAAGAGGAGGCGGTCCAAAAGTTAGAGGCATTAAATTTAATAGATTGCGTTAAGGTAGAAAAACGTGTCGACGAAGAAAAGGTGAAAGCTGCGGTGACTTTAGGGCTTTTAGAAGAGGAGGAATTAAATAATTTAAAGGAACGAAAATATAGTTCGGTAATATCCGTAAAAGAAAAGTAGCTCATTAAAGATACGGTCTTAAAGGGTGCTGACTTTTAATCAGCATCCTTTCTTGAATACATTTTGATTACAGCCTTTCCCTAGCAATCTTGCAAATTAATTAATTTGATCCAATATGATAAAATGAGCTATAGGAGAGGATGAAGTATGAATCATCGGATTACCTATTTAAACTTTGATAATAGTTTAACAGAACAATCTTTTCTACAAAAATACCCTCATCAATGGATTGGCTGCTCCGATATTCCGCACACAAATGGCTTTTGTAAAGAAGAATCGTTAAATGAAATTAGAAAGCGCCTTCAATCAAATAAAGCGAGTCCACTTGTTTTAATTGGTAACGGTAACTTCCACTATGTCACATATTTGCTTTTAGAACGAATAAAAAAGCCCTTCTCTCTTGTGTTATTTGATCATCATGATGATATGAAGCAAGATGTATTAACGTTAATCTCATGTGGATCATGGGTGAGGTATGCTTTAGAACGAATTTCCAATTTAAACAAGGTTGTAATTATCGGTGTAAATGAAGAAAATAAAACTGCAAAATTAACGAAAATAGAGGAAAAACGAGTCCATATTATTACTAAGCAAAAAGTAAACAAATTTTCTTTATATGAAACAATTTATGAAGTACGTAGATTTTTAAGGGAGGAAAAAAATATTTATGTAAGTATCGATAAAGACGTCTTATTTAAAACAGAAGCACACACTAATTGGGACCAAGGAAATATAAGCCTTGTTCAATTATTATTTTTATTAGAAAATATAGTAGAGCATTATCAAGTTGTAGGAATCGATATTTGTGGTGAGTATGTCATTAATCATGAAAATAGGTTTAAACAAGTAACATGGGAATATGTAAAGATGAATGAAATTGTCAATCGAACTTTATTAAAATTTATTAATGAACTTGTTGTTGTGCCTCAAGAGTCTTTATTAGCATAATAACTTTTTTGAAATTAGATGAAAAAGCCTGTTTTCTATTATGAAAGTAGTGCATAAAATGGTAATATTTAACACATAATGAACTTGTGTTTTGTTCTAGGAGGGTATACATTTGAAAGTAAAATTATTTACAGATTCAGATTTAGATGGATTGGGAACGGCAATTGTAGCAAAAATCGCCTTTGGGGATGATGTCGAAGTTACCCATTGTTCATATCGAAATTTAAATCAAAGAGTCGATCAATTTTTAAAGCATCATCAAAATGCTAAAGATACGAAATTGTTCATAACCGATTTATCCGTAAATCCAACGGTAGAGAAAAAATTAGAAGAACGGTTTAAAAATGGTGGCCATGTACAAATGATTGATCACCATGTTACAGCCCTTCATTTTAATGAGTATCCATGGGGAAAGGTCGTTATTGAATATGAAGATGGTAGGAAAACATGTGCCACATCCTTACTCTATGATTTTTTAATAGAAAAGGGGCAATTGGAAAAAACAGAAGCATTGAATCAATTTGTTGATTTAGTGCGCCAGTATGACACATGGGAATGGGAAGGAAATAATAATATCTTAGCAAAACATTTAAATGATTTATTTTTCATGTTCGGTAGAGAACAGTTCGAAGAGGATTTATTAAAACGAATTAAGGAAAATCCGGACAAGTTTGAATTAACGGATATGGAAAATTTATTAATGGATGTTGAAGAGAAAAAAATTGAACGGTATATTTTTGCTAAAAATAAATATATAGTGCAGCGTTTTGTTGGTGAATACTGTATCGGAATTGTTCATGCTGAGCAATATTTATCTGAACTTGGAAATGCACTAAACAAAAAAAATCCCCATCTCGATATGATTGTACTCGTTAATGTTGGTACAAAAAAAGTCGGCTTTCGAACAATTCATGAATCTGTTAATGTAGCGAAATTCGCTAAGGAATTGGGCGGGGGAGGCCATCCGAAAGCATCTGGTTGTGATTTGACTGAGGAAGCCTTTAAAATGTTTGTTACGGACGTATTTAATCAAGAACCTTTAAGACCAGATCCTGAGAAAAACGAAACGAATGTTAAAGATAGTCCGAATGGTACGTATTATGAAAACCGAAAAGGTGAAATTAGTTTTATTAAGAAAAATGGTGAAAACGTATATGAATTAATCCACAATGATGAAAAGGTAAGTCGACAATTTGCTACTTTTAAAGAAGCGGAAATGTTTGTAAAAAGAAATTATCAATCTTGGCTAATGTTTGACCGCGATCTACATAAAATCAAAAGTAATAAATAATAAAAATCAAGAGCTATCCGACTAACTAGTTTGAGTTTAATGGATAGCTTTTTGTTTATTAAAATAATATTGAATTATTATTGAATTTTCAAAATTAATCTAAAAAAACTATAAGACTCCTCTTGAAAAACTATTCCATTTTCACCAGGCCTTATGTAATATGTATTTAATAACAGTTAATATATCTGAAAATTCTCACAAATAACCTCGTGTTAAAGGAGGGGATTACATGGATTTACAAGTTTTAATTGATGAAAAGGCTAAAAATTTTATATCAAAAAAAGGAAATTTAATTACGATTTCCAGTTTAAGTATTGAGAACTGCTGTGTACCAATTAGTGAAGTTTCCATTCAATACAAAGAACCAGATGACCCGAAGATGTTTAAAGAGATGAAGTCTGGAGATATTTCTCTTTTTATAGATAAAAAACTGGAGTTTAAGGATTGTTTTGTCAAAATTAAACACTCAGGATTTGGTCCTTTCCAATCAGTTCAAGTCGATGGATTAGTAAGATTTTAAGAAATGGTCACTTACAACATAATTTCGTAACTCTTTTTGGAGGTATTAATGTGACGAAAACTAGCAAAATATCAACCTTTGTCAACGAATTAGCTAATAAATATACTGCGTTATTTGATGTTTATCGAGATGAGAAGTTAGACGAGTTTTCATTACCCTTTATGGCAATTTACAAAAGACGAGACGAACGCTATATGCTATCAAAAAAAATAAAAGTATATGGAGTAGAAAATCAGCAATTAGTATTTACTTCAGTATGCCAAGAAAAAATAACCTCAAATTATATTAAGGAATTTCAAAAAGCAATCAAAGCAAATATGTTTGAATATATCCCAGAAGACGATGAACATATGTCAACAATTATTTTAGGTATTACCGTAATAGATCAAGAGATAGATGAGAAAACAGTAAAGGAGGTGAAGCGCTTTAGAAAGCTCAAGTTTTTGAAATTTGGTTTCCATGGGTGGCTTGAAATGTACGCAGTTTTAATAAATCTTAAAGATAATTCGGTCTATGTCCATCCGAAAGGAAAACCGTTTGTCAAATCCATTGAAAAAATGTTAAAGGGGGAAGGTGTTAAATCATGAGTGGTATTATGTTAATGTTAATTACTGCACTTGTTTTCATTGTTGCTTACTTCACTTATGGAAAATACCTCGATAAAAAATTACAAGTTGATCCAAATCGTAAAACACCAGCGATTGAAATGGCCGACGGTATAGACTATGTAGCTGCGAAAAAACCTGTTCTATTAGGGCACCATTTTGCTACGATTGCTGGTGGTGGACCGATTGTTGGACCAATTACTGCAGCAGTTTTTGGTTGGATTCCAGCGGTATTATGGATTGTTTTAGGTAGTATTTTCTTTGGTGGTGTTCATGACTACACATCTCTACAAGCATCCATTCGTCATAGAGCTCAATCAATTGGAACGATTATTAAGGAATATATCGGAAAACGCGGTCAAACATTGTTCTTATCCTTCTCTATTGCAACGATTATACTTATTGTTGGCGTTTTCTGTGTGTTGGTAGCAGATACATTTGCAGCAACACCTGAGGCTGCAACAGCTTCAATTTTATTTACTTTTTTAGCAATTGCTTTGGGTTTTGCAGTAAACCAATTACGAGTTAATTTTGTTGTGGCAAGTATCATAGGTGTACTGGTAATGTTTGCATGTATTTGGGTCGGTAGTTTATTCCCATTTGAGTTAAGTGCACCAGTTTGGATTGTTATATTAATTATTTATTCATATGTTGCTTCTGTGTTACCGGTTTGGTTTTTATTACAACCGCGTGATTACTTAAATTCATATTTATTATATGGAATGATATTCGGTGGTTTTATCGGAATTTTAGTTGCGAATCCAACGATTCAAATGTCTGGATTCACAGGATTTTATAACGATACATTAGGACCATTATTCCCGATACTTTTTATTACAATTGCTTGTGGAGCAATCTCTGGATTCCATTCACTTGTGGCTAGTGGAACTACTGCGAAGCAATTGGATAATGAAAGAAACAGTCGCTTTATTGCCTATGGTGGAATGTTAATTGAAGGATTTTTAGCGGTAATCGTTGTTATTTCTGTTTCTTACTTAACTTCTGGGGCTTTTGCGGAACGTTTAGCTGAATCTGGTGGTCCGATTCCAACCTTTGCTTTAGGATTAGCACACTTTATGAATGCCTTCGGTTTACCAGTGGCAACAGGTGTTACTTTCGTTTCATTAGCTGCATCCGCATTCCTATTAACAACACTTGACTCAGCAACTCGTTTAGGTAAGTACGCTGTCCAAGAGTTTGCTGAAGGAAGAAGTAAGTTTTTCCATAATCAACATGTGGCTACTTTAGTTATTGTTGCAGGTGCGGCTGCGTTAGCATTTTCAGGTACTTGGGTAGACCTATGGCCACTATTCGGATCAGCGAACCAAATGTTAGGTGCACTAGCATTAATGGCAGTTAGTGCTTGGTTAGTTAAGAGAGGTATTAAATCACTCTTTACGCTTATCCCTATGGTTTTCATGTTCGTTCTTACGCTATCAGCATTAGGTGTATTAATGTATCAAAACTTTACAATTGGTAACTGGTTATTAACTATTTCAGGCTTCGTATTATTTGTATTATGTGTATTCTTGATTATCGAAGCGTGGAACTCCTTTGTTTCAAATAAGAAAGATACTTCAGTAAAAGCGTAATTGCTGGATAAATAGATTGAAAATTCAGTGTTTAATAATAATGGTAGTACGGATGATTGAGTTTCCGACTACCATTTTTTTGTGGAAGTGTTTGTTGTAAATTTTTTGGTTACCAAAGGAGATTATATAATTTACGATCAATTAAGTTTGTATCAATTGGACAAGTTTCTGCATCCCTGCCGTATTGCCAACCCCAAACATTAGCTCGGCAAGTCGGTTTTTGCGGATTAAATGCTGGTACTTCTGCTTTTTTCGTTGCTCCCAATTCCGGTTCTGCACTCCATAATATTAGTTGGTTTGCTACTTTCGGTGAATTACTTACTGCTGAACAATAGGCGTCATTAAATTGACCTTGAATTGGATCAAGATACATTCCAGGACGATAACCACTAGGTAAAAAGACGTCAACAAAACCTGTAATCCACTCCCCGTCTACTGGAAAAAAATGTTCGACCTTAGCAAATAAAACGGTACCTTCTTGGATTGCGAGGCGTCTAGCGTGAAATATTGTATTAATAGCTACGTTTCTTCCTTGCTGATATCCGACTGCTTCTTGAAAGTCATTGTAAATTGGTAAAATTTTTGTTCCGTTATTATGAAGCAGTTCAAATTCTTCTCCTGTCAGTCCTTCTGCAGCACCTTGGACAGTAGATAAATATCTTCCCCAATATTCAGGTTTTCCAAAATTATTTAATACACAATTATATAAATCATTAGTCACGTTCGTAGCTGAATCAACACCCCAATGGGCACACATAAAAAAACCTCCATTCAAATCGACAATAGGCTTTTATACCATATCATATGGGTGGGAGCAGGATTCAGATACAATTTTTTAAATACTTTTAAGACTAAAGACAATTCATATTAAACTATGTAAGGTTGATTCAGAGAAATATAAAAAAGAGCACGCTGATCCTAGTTGACCAATATGCTCATAAAGTTTAATTTTCAAATTTCGTAACTGTAGATTTTCTTTCCCATGGTTTACCTTTCCAACGTTTGAGAGCAAAAAGACCACGAACCCATTCATCAATTCCTTGGGCAAGCCAAATACCAAGTAAACCGAGACCAAATGTAATTCCGAATATATAACTGAGTGTAACTGCTAGTCCCCACATACAAATTATGCCGATAATAACTGGGAATCTTACATCTCCAACAGATTTTAAAGCACCCATTAACACAATATTCATCGCACGACCTGGTTCAATAAAAACGATTGCCCATAAAACCGGTAAGGCGACAGCGATAATTTCAGGGTCAGTTGTAAACACGTTTAACAGCTTATCGCCAATAATTGCAATAAGAAGTGATGTGAGTAGTGATACGAGCATTGATATTTTTAAAGTTTTAATCCCGCGTTCACTTGCTCGCTCATATTGTTTTGCACCGATATAGCGAGCTATTAAAATTTGTGATCCTTGTGCAATGGCCAAAGTAAACAGAAAACAGAGCATTGAAATATTTAAGATATAAACTCTGGCCGATAATGCTGCTGAGCCCAGGATGGCAACAAAACTTGTTATGACAATTTGTGAAAATTGATAGGAGAGATTTTCTCCTGCTGATGGTACACCAATTGATAATAAGTTTTGAATATCTGATTTCTTAAATCTTATAAAGTCATTGATTGCAAGTTTCAGAGCTAATCGTTTATTGACAATATATATAAAAGCAAAAATAGCAACAACTCGGGCAATAACAATGGACCAAGCAACACCAGTAACTCCGGTAATAGGTAAACCAAATATTCCCGTTACGGAAATGATATTTCCTATCACACTAATAATATTCATTAAAACCGTAATCATCATTGCGTCTTTTGTATAACCGTGACTTCGTAACACCGCACTAAATGCAAGGGAAATTGCTTCTAAAACTAGCGATAAACCTGTAATTTTAACAAAGGTAGCAGCATATTGAAACACTTCACCTTCTAAACCATAAAAGGCGAGGAATGTGTCACAAAAGATGACAGTAATAATCGTAACCGCAATCCCGATCCAAAGGTTAAAACCGATACTTGAACGAGCTAACCGCCTAGCTAAATCGAGTCGATTAGCGCCAATATTTTGTCCAATTAAAATTGTTGCACCGATTGCAGTGATATTAAATATTAAAATAGCAATATTTAATATTTGGTTAGCCACGCCAACACCTGCAACTGCATTATCTGAATACTGACTTAACATGAGTGTGGCAATAATACCGATACTCATATGCAAAGAAAGTTCAATAAATAGCGGCCACGTAATACTGAACAACGATTGTTCTTGATATTTCTTATTTTCTTCTGTCATATAATTCCCGTCCTTTAAATGAGTTGACTACAAACAAATATTCTATACCTTTTTAGGAAAAAATGTAATGGAAAATTGCAACAAAAAAATGAACCTTTTATAGGCCCACTTTTTTAAGAACATATTATAAAGTTTTCTTAATCAGAGGAGTTATGATTATTCCTCTTCATTTTTCTCTGACTTCTTTTTATTTAATCGACCGCTTCTTTTGGCTGCTTCACGGAGTAAGAATTCAATATGACCGTTTACACTGCGAAACTCATCTTGGGCCCATTTTTCAATGATTGTGTATAGTTCAGGATCTAATCTTAGCGGGAAGTTTTTCTTTTTAGCCATGAAATATCACCGCTAGTACAGACTTCCTATATTAACAACGGGTTGTGTTCCTTGGTCAGAAATAATGGCAACCATTAAGTTGTTTACCATATTTACTTTTCGTTCTTCATCTAATTCGAGAACACCATCTTGCTGTAAATGTTCAACAGCGAGCGTAGCCATTGAAACAGCTCCTTCAACAATTTTCTTCCGTGCAGCTAAAATCGCACTTGCTTGTTGACGTTGAAGCATCGCACTTGCAATTTCCGTTGAATAGGCAAGATGAGTTAGACGAGCTTCTATGACTTCTACTCCAGAAACGCTTAAACGTTCTTGAATATTTTTAGCAAGTTCCTCTGAGACAATATCCGAATTTCCTCTTAATGAAACATCGCCATCATTAAAATCATCATAAGGATACTTGCCAGCTACGTGGCGAATTGCTGTTTCACTTTGAATCTCAACAAATTCTTCGTAATCATCAACATCAAATACAGCTTTTGCTGAGTCCACGACTTTGAACACAACAACCGCTGCAATTTCAATCGGGTTTCCTTCAACATCGTTTACTTTTAACTTATTACTATTAAAGTTTCGAACTCGTAACGAAACCGTTTTACGTAAAGATAATGGAATTGTTAAAAATAATCCACTTTCACGAATTGAACCCATATACTTTCCGAAGAATGTAACAACTTGGGCTTGGTTTGGTTGAATAATCGTAATGCCACTACCGAGCAAAGCTGCGATTACCGCTAAAATAATCCCACCAATGATTTGTGCTCTTGTAATAAAGTAAACGGCACCAAATATGAAAATGGCAATAATTATGATGCCGACAAAACCATTAATTGACCACGCTTTTCTTTCAACCATACACTTCACTCCTTGTAATATTGCTTTCATATTAATTATATATCAAAGTGATATCATACGTAAACATAAATATTAATTTTCGGAAAATTTGTTTTACAATTTTTTAAACACTGTTTTTGATACGAAAGTAAATACATATGTGATGAGGAGCATAAGTTTTATTGTAGAGCTTTTCGGGTGAATGTTGCGGGGAATGTAGTTTTTTTTGAGAAGTTTAGTGTCATTGGCGAAATATGGTATCTCACTATTGATAAAATAATTTTCACTAACGATATATTGAGTTTCGCTGTAGATAAAAAAGTTTTCACTAACGATATATTGAGTTTCGCTGTAGATAAAAAAGTTTTCACTAACGATAAATTGAGTTTCGCTGTAGATAAAAATGTTTTCACTAACGATAAATTGAGTTTCGCTGTAGATAAAAATGTTTTCACTACCGATATTTTGAACTTCACTGTCGATAAATTTAGTTTCACTGATGATATATCACTTTCATTGGGATAAAAAAGTATCAATAGAAGATGGAGGAGAGATGAGAATCATGCATAGCTATCCGATTCGAACTTTATCACCTAATCAAGTTTTACCAAGAAGGGAAGTAAATGTCATTACTGTAAGTGGAGAAGGGAGGGTATCCGTAGAGCCTAATCTTGCTTATATTACCGTTGGCGTTGAAACCGAAAGTAAAAATTTACAGGGAGCACAAGGGGAAAATAGTCAAACATCTGCCAACGTGTTAGAGGCAATTTTTAATTTGCAAGTACCACGAGAAAATGTTCGTACGATTGAATATCGTATAAATAACGTCTACGATTTTGTGGATGGAAAACAAATTTTTCGCGGCTATGAAGTTCGTCATTTATTAGAAGTAAAAGTGGAGGATATTTCAAAAGTAGGTGAGGTTGTTGATGCGGCTGTTGCAGCTGGAGCAAATGTGATTTATAACGTTCGTTTTGATATTTCGGATCGTTCAGAACGGTATAATGAAGCATTAGTATTAGCGTTGAGGGAGGCGCAAAGTAAGGCAAGAACATTAGCTGGTGCGATGGGTGTAAATTGGAATCCTGTTCCCTTCGAAATAACGGAGGCGAAGGGAGGTGCTGTTCCTGTTCCTTTTCAAACTTTTGAAGCGACAAAGGTTGCAGGGGTTAGTACTCCAATTGAGCCTGGTCAGCTCCGAATTGAAGCGTTGATTATTGCTAAGTTTGCCTATTAAATTTGCTAATAATCGAGTAGGAGGGAGCGATTAACTCCCGTCCTCTCACACCACCGTACGTACGGTTCCGTATACGGCGGTTCAATTAAGATCATTGACGCAAGTCTTTATAACTTCCGTGAATAGCTGTTCTCTTTATGCCAGTGGTCACTCCACCCTCCAAGAGGTCTCCCACGGGATTCACCGCTTCCTCCCTCAAGTGAGGTACTACGTTTTCTGTGTTCATCATGACTCACTGAATGCCAAGGGCTATTCTCTCTTAATTGTTCGGTCCTTCTTAGTTGTTCTAGACCAACTAATACTATGACCTCTGCTGACTTCTGACGGTTCAGCTACTTATCACTAAGTAGGTTATGAAGAGTACTTCACATATCCGCCAGACCTCCCCGGGTAAGTACATGCACTTTCACACCATCTATCCGCCTCATTTACTCGATATGACCTTCGACAGAAAGAGCTTTGTTTTGTTATGCAAACTCACTCAATCATACCTAGCCTTATATGAGGTTCGTGTTCCTCGGACCGGTGTTTTGCCTCCAGCTTCCTTCAGATTCCGCGTCACCACGGACACCCTTGCTCTTGGCTAACCTCTACTTCTGTCTTCGGGGTTCGGGACTTACACCCTATAGTTCATGTACATGCCGGGCGCACATAAAAAGGCAAAGAACCATTTTCGTTCTTTGCCTAATGATAAAATCGAATATAAAGAGTAAGTAAATAATTTATTCTTCACTATCCTTATTTATATTATCCCCAATATCACTTTCAGTAACCACACTTTTAAAAGTATCTTCATACTCAAAGTCACTTTCATAGAAGGCTGGATTGTCAAACTTCAAACGAGATTCCGTTGTGTTTGCGTTTGAAGGTTGATTTTTACTACATGCACCGACTGACAATAAGGCAATTGTTACGAATGAAATAAAGACAAGTTTTTTTAGTTTCATCCTATGCCTCCAGAGACTTTTTTAAACATAAATGTATACTGTTTTTAAGTTATTGTTATTATAAACAGGTCTACTTACGAAAATTGTCGATAATCTTGTTTCTAAATAATTTTTAATATAATTGTTATTTTTGTAGTGAAGTAGAAATATATATAGCTCGATTTTTTTAAAAATGTAAAAATATATTTAATCTTGTTTATTTGCTAATTGTATCGCCATCATAGAAAATGAAAATAACAATTGTTGATAAAGGAGTAACAAATGGTTGCGTTAAACATATTAGATTATGCTCTAGTTGATGAAGGATCAAATCCAAGTAAAGCATTAAAAGAAACAGCAGAACTTGCACGGCTTGCGGATAAGTTAGGTTATAAGCGTTTTTGGGTAGCTGAGCAACATTATGCTTATTCCATTGCTTCCAGTTCTCCGGAAATGTTCATGATGTATTTAGCGACGATCACAGAGAAAATACGGATTGGCTCGGGAGGAGTGATGATACCCCATTATAGTCCGTATAAAGTAGCAGAAAATTTCCGGATGTTGGAGGCGTTACACCCGAATCGTATCGATTTAGGAATAGGAAATAGTCCTGGAGGGCGTTTAGTCCAAAAAGCATTAAACGAGGAAAAGACTGACCGCTTAAGTTACGAGCAACAAGTTGAAGATATTATTAAATATTTAACTGATGGTCAAGATTCAGAGCACCGTTTTCAAAATTTATTTGCAGCACCAATAATCGAAACGATACCTGACATTTGGATGCTTGGTGGCGGAGGAAAGAGTACTGAAATTGCTGCACTTAATGGAACTTCCTATATATATGCTCATTTCTTTAAAGGTTTGTCTGAGCGAGGTCTTGAAAGTATACGAAGGTACCGAGAACAATTTCAACCTTCTGTTTTTCAAAAGCAACCGAATGTTGGTGTCGCGGTATTTACTGTTATTGCGGAAACGAATAAAGAAGCGGAGGAGTTGGCTGATGCGTTCTTTTTATGGATGGCTTGGCTGGAGACAGCAAAAAATCCCCGGTATTTTCCTTCTGTTAAAACGGCAAGGAACTATACATTTAATACTTATGAAGCGAAGAAAATTGAAAGTTTAAAAGAGCGGACGATTGTTGGAGACCCGTTACATGTAAAACAGAAAATAGAAAAATTAGCAGAAATTTATTCTGCTGACGAGGTTTTGATTGTGCCTAATTTTCCTGGTATTGAAAATCGTAAGAAAGGAGTAACCTTGCTTGCTGAAGCGTTTGGAATAAAGGCATAAACAAATAATTAGAAAAAGAACCGTTACCAAAGGTAGGAGAGTATAGTGTGATTTTAGACGGAAATGAGAATACGGTTGCCGTTATCCAAACAATATTTGTTGAAATTGTTCGATTTAATGAAGTTGGTGAAGAGCATGCATATTTAGAAGGTGAGGGCGACAGGACTTTACGATATTGGCGTAAGGTTCATGAGGAATTTTTTACAAAGGAATTAGAAATGGTGGATCAATCATTTCATGAGAAAATGCCCGTTTATGTGAGCGGTTTAAGGTTGTTCATAAAAAAGAAAGTTAAGAAGCTGATAATTTGGTCTGTCCCCCCGTACATATTTATTTCTTTTAACAAATCAAATTAGTGGGGGGATAATTACGATTATAAGTATCTTGGTTGTTCTAGATTGTTTTTCTCATCTTTACTTTCAGTGTTTTGATCTTCACCAGTAAATGATTCAACTATATTATCTAGGACATGCTAGACAGGTCTGAATAACCTGGACTGTTTGTTTCATTATTTCATTTTTTTTTGTTAGCCAATATTCACACTTCCAGTTTTAGTCTGTGTGGGAATTGATTGGCTATACTTAAAATAAATATTTTTAATGAAACTAGTTAGATTCGTTTAATTCATTTCCTGTTATAAAATCTCCTCGAACCGGATTTAAATCATCAGCAAACTTTATTCGAAATGAAGTTGCTTGTTCCCAATTCTCGCTATCTGAAAGTAACTTTCGTTTACGCTCGCATCCCCTTCAAAGCTTCTGTCGTCTTTCATAATAAGAAAGTCATAAGCGTAACGCTGATTTTCATAGGCGTAATGATAGTTTACAAGTTCGTTTGTGCCACCCCAAAGAACAAACCACTCATCACTAAAAGGGTGTTGATATGTATTTTCTGTAAATTGTTCATCTTGACCTGGAAATTTTGAAAGTGGTTGTAATAGGAGGCCTTCAATTATTTGATCAGAATTAACGAAAGCGCGAATGCCTTTATCGTTATTGTCACTTATCCAAAGATATTCGATTAATCCTTGAAATGGCATTTGTGAAAGAAATATATAACTTTTGACATTGTGATTAAAAGATTCACCAAGAGAGGTAAATTGCTCTAATGACACCATTTCGTTGAATCCTTCACTTGATTGCTTGTAAACTCCTTCAAAGTTTCCCGCTAAAATTCGATAGGAATATCGACTTGCCTTTCTTGTTCTCCTGTATCTTCTATGGTTTGCTTGTTTTTTTCATTAATTGTATTCTTAACTTCATTACCACTACTTTAAAAATAAAAAAGTTTCATAGATGAACAAATTTAAATACATAGGTATGATAATGCAAAAGGGAAACACAGGGGCAGGTCAGGTGTTTCAATATCAAAAACGAAACACCGAACCCGTCCCTCTGTACCACTTCCTCTGTACCACTTTCCTCTGTACCACTTTAATTACCAGCTAACATTTTGCCAAGGGGTCCGTTTTCGTCAATGATATCTTGAATATCGTAAACGGAAATTGGAAACATTGGAAATCCCCATGCGTATGGCACTAAATCGTACAGTTGAAAATAGATGACAAGTGCTTTATCCGCAATATAATAATCTTGATCTGGCTTTATTGTTGTAAATTCGGTGATCACAGGTAAATCCCGCTGTTTAATTTGTCCTTTTATTATATTTGAGATCCTTTCAATATAATCACTTCCAGGTTTAAATAAATCCTTTAACGCGTATTGTTTTCCAGTTTCAACATTAAAGGTTAATGAATCTAAATATGTCATACCGTGTGCTGCTCGGTCAGGATAAGCATAATTTGATAAAGTAAGGCTTAAAATATCCCGCTGATTGTTTTTAATTTCAAAGGAACCAACCATTTCGACAATGATGGATGGCATATTTCCGAACTGTTGATTCATTAATTGTTGTGTATGATGCACGATTGTTCGATTGATATGTTGTTCAACTTGTTTGTTTTTTAATTCAATAATTTGCGGGTAATAAACATATTTTTTCGGTCCATCACTTACCTTCCTTGTTTGAATGACGACAGGAAATGATATGGGCATATACCTCTTCCTTTCATTTTTAACTATTGTATGCGGGAAGATATGGATAGTATCTTAAAGGTAAAAAGATGAAATGAAAAATACATTTTTTATGAGATAATTCCATAAACAGGGAAGCACCATTCTTATAGTGGGGTAAATTCGCTCATAGGGGTTGAAAAGTCGATTAAACAGGTCTAAAAATCGCTCATAGATTACAAGGATTAATTTTTATAAATAATTTTCGCTCATAGGACAAGAGAAATCGCTCATAGACAAGTCGAAAACGCTCGTAGAATACCAGTTCGCTCATACAATTAAAAAGTCGCTCATAAATACAGGGCATTCGCTCATAAAATTGACCAAATCGCTCATAAAACTAGGAAATTCGCTCATAAAAATAAACAAAAGCTAGCTTCAGAATGATAATTCATCACTTCAAAACTAGCTTTTTGTTAAAACGAGCCAGAGTCATATTAATAAGTTAAAAAATCTATATAGAAAGGAAGAGACGTTTAACTTTCAACATTTAACTAGCACCTAAAATTTTTTCAGCATTTTTAATCCGTTCTTGTGTAGGGGAATCTACATTTTTTAATTTATATTCTAAACCTAAGTTTTCCCATTTATATACGCCAAGCTGATGGTAGGGGAGAACCTCAACTTTTTCAACATTGTCCAGAGTTTGAATAAATTCAGCAAGGCGGTACAGGTCTTCATCAAAATCAGAAATCGTTGGTACGAGTACGTGGCGAATCCAGACAGGAATTTTTTTATCAGATAAATAGGTTGCGAAATCAAGTATATGCTCATTATGCATACCAGTTAACAATTTATGTTTCTCACTATCAATATGTTTGAGATCGAGTAAAATTAAATCCGTATACTCAAGTAACTCATCAAGTTTGTTTAAGTAATTCGGGCGTCGGGAGAAAGGACCGCCTGAAGTATCAATGGTAGTATGAATACCATGTCGCTTACATTCCTTAAATAACTCGATAAGAAAGTCGATTTGTAATAAAGCTTCACCGCCACTTACAGTTATTCCACCGCTACTTGCCTCAAAAAAAGGCATATAATCTAACACTTCGTCGATTATTTCTTGAACGGTGATTTCTTTGCCACTTTTCATTTTCCACGTATCTGCATTATGGCAATATAGGCAACGGAGCGAGCATCCTTGCATAAATACGATATATCTTAAACCGGGACCATCTACTGCACCAAATGTTTCAATAGAGTGAATTCGACCTGTTACCATTGAAAAGCCTCCTTGCGAATTTAAAAGGGAAAGAGAAGCGGGGGACTTCTCTTCATTTATATAAAAATTGGGAGAATGAAATAAATTTAATAATAGACTTTTGAGAAATAAAGATACTTAACTATCAAACTATTAAACTATTACATAGATTGATGGAATGTCCGGTTAATAACGTCAATTTGTTGTTCACGGGTTAATTTAATAAAGTTAACCGCATATCCAGAAACACGAATTGTTAATTGTGGATATAATTCAGGATGATCCATCGCATCTAATAATGTGTCACGGTTCAATACGTTCACATTAAGATGATGACCTTCTTTTGTCATATAACCGTCTAACATACCGACTAAGTTGTTCACTTGTGCTTCATCATCACGACCTATTGCTTTCGGTGTGATTGTAAATGTATTTGAAATTCCATCTAATGAATCTTCATATGGCAATTTGGCAACAGATGTTAAGGATGCCAATGCACCTTTTGTATCGCGACCATGCATTGGGTTTGCACCTGGTGCAAATGGTTTACCAGCTTCACGTCCATCTGGTGTATTACCAGTTTTCTTACCGTATACAACGTTTGAAGTAATAGTAAGTACAGACTGAGTTGGTACTGCATTACGATAAGTTTGATGTTTACGAATGTTTTTCATTACTTTTTTAACAATATTAACAGCGATTTCGTCAACGCGGTCATCATTGTTACCATATTTAGGGAAGTCCCCTTCAACTTCATAATCAACAACAATGCCATTTTCATCACGAATTGTTTTTACTTTCGCATGTTTAATTGCACTTAAAGAGTCAGCTGCAACAGATAAACCAGCGATACCACAGGCCATTGTACGTAATACTTCACGGTCATGTAACGCCATTTCAATTCGTTCGTATGCATATTTATCATGCATGTAATGGATGACGTTTAAAGTGTTGACATATAGTTCACATAACCAGTCAAGCATCGCCTCAAATTTATCAACAACTTCTTCATAATCAAGATATTCGGAAGTAATTGGTGCAAATTTCGGACCAACTTGGACTTTCTTCATCTCGTCAACACCGCCGTTGATTGCATAAAGTAATGCTTTTGCAACGTTTACGCGGGCACCGAAAAATTGCATTTGCTTACCAATTCGCATAGCGGATACACAGCAAGCGATTCCGTAATCATCACCATAAATATCACGCATTAAATCATCATTTTCGTATTGTATAGCACTTGATTTAATGGACATTTTAGCAGCATACTTTTTGAATCCTTCTGGTAATTTTGTAGACCAAAGAATTGTTAAGTTTGGCTCTGGTGCTGGACCTAAGTTATCTAATGTATTTAAGAAACGGAAAGAGTTTTTCGTAACTAATGTTCGTCCGTCAAGGGCCATACCACCGATTGATTCTGTTACCCAAGTCGGGTCCCCACTATATAATTCGTTATATTCAGGTGTACGAGCAAATTTTACTAAGCGAAGTTTCATAACGAAATGGTCTACTAGTTCTTGTGCTTCTTTTTCCGTTAGCGTCCCATTTTTTAAGTCACGTTCAATGTAAATATCTAGGAAAGTAGATACACGTCCTAAACTCATTGCCGCACCGTTTTGTTCTTTAATTGCAGCTAAATAGCCGAAGTATAACCATTGGATTGCTTCTTTTGCGTTACTTGCCGGTTCACTAATATCAAAACCGTAAGAAGCTGCCATTTGTTTTAGTTCGTGAAGCGCACGAATTTGTTCTGAATGTTCTTCGCGGTCA
Source organism: Pallidibacillus pasinlerensis (assembly GCF_009996845.1). GTDB lineage: Bacteria > Bacillota > Bacilli > Bacillales > Caldibacillaceae > Pallidibacillus > Pallidibacillus pasinlerensis. The sequence goes on from NZ_JAACYS010000049.1 coordinate 22,713, forward strand.
CGAATGATATCTGGAGTCATTGTCCGGCTACCGATGTAGTTTTTATCTTCTTCTTTTTGACGAATTAAGAAATCAACACCGTATAACGCAACACGGCGATAGTCTCCGATAATACGACCACGACCGTATGCATCAGGAAGTCCGGTAATAACACCTGCAGAACGAGCTCTTCTCATTTCTGGTGTATACGCATCAAATACACCTTGGTTATGGGTTTTGCGCCATTCTGTGAAAATATGTTCCACTTCAGGATCTAATTCAAATCCGTAAGCTTCTAACGCTTGTTTTGCCATTCGAATTCCACCGAAAGGCATTAATGAACGTTTAAATGGTTTGTCTGTTTGAAATCCGACAATCTGTTCTAATTCTTTGTTTAAATATCCAGGACCGTGAGAAGTGATGGTAGAAACAACTTTAGTATCTGCATCTAAAATGCCACCTGCTTCACGTTCCTTTTTATTTAGTTCCATTACTTGCTCCCACAGATTAGTTGTCGCTTCAGTAGGACCTTCTAAAAAGCTTTCATCACCTTCATATGGGGTTACATTTTTTAATATAAAATCACGAACATCAACTTTTTCTTGCCATTTTCCAGGTTTAAAACCTTCCCATTGTTTCATAAAATGACCTCCTAAAAAGGAAATTGTAGTTGCTTAAGTTTGGAAGTTTAAATGTATAATATTGCAACAGTTATATACACAATAACTAATACAGTTCAGTGTTGTGAAATACTGAGCAAACTTTTTATGTGTTTAGTATAACATTGTATGACTAAGTTTGAAGTCCTATTTTATGACAAAAATGTGATATTTTTTGAAAAGTTATTTATTGTGTAGTTATATAAGAATCAGAGCAAGAACACACGTTTGTTGTAGTTTACACTATAGAAACTGTGTTAATAAAAGTTAATAATAATTGGAAGGCTCGTCTCATAATTATGAAGTAGTGGAAGGATTTCTAGGTGATTGATATTAAAGGAGACGAATAGATGAATTCATTTTTGAAGGGAACAATCATTTTAGCTGGGGCAGCCTTTGTTAGTGAATGTATTGAGTTTTTAATTAATTTAACTTTGGCAAAAGAACTTGGGGAGTACGGGATTGGTCAATATATGACTGTGATTCCTGTAATCGGCTTACTAATGATTATTGCGAGTTTTGAGTTGGACATATCCGTTTCGAAGTTCGTTGCGGAGCGGGAGGAGAAGTATCATTTAATTTTATTACGTTTTGCGATGAAGCTCACTTTTCTCATTATGACCGTCTTATTATCCGGTGTCGCTGTCATTTTTCTGTTTTTTCCTTTATTTAGTGAAATTCATCCAGCGATACGCTGGTTAATTTTATTATTAATTCCGATTTTAACTGTTGCGTCGATTGCGCGAGGATATTTTATGGGGATACAAAAAATGAGTAAGATTGCAACGGCTAACCTTTTTAGGAGAGGAACCCATTTGTTCTTACTCATTTTATTATTTCAATTGTTTGATTTTGGTTTAGAAATGTCAATTTTAGTTGCCTTATGTGCCATTATTGGCAGTGAGCTGCTCGTGTTAATTTATTTAATATCGGCCTATTTCATGCAAATAAAATATTTGAAAAATCGTCCTGTCGAAAAACTACCGAAAAATAAAATTTTAAGAAATTTAATGGAAGTCTCGCTACCTACAACAGCCATGCGCCTATTTTATGCAGTGACCCATGCGATTCAGCCCTTTTTTATTAAATTTACACTTGTTACAGCAGGTCTGTCGATGAATGAAGCAACAGAGCATTTTGGAATGGTTGCTGGTGTCGCAATGACAATCGGTTTTTTTCCAGCGTTTATTGCCCATTCATTAAATACGGCGCTAATTCCTAATGTGTCTAATGCGTTTGTCAATTATGATCAATCTAGGCTTGTTCGTTTATTACGACAAGTGATTGTGTTAACGATGCTTTATGGTGTTCCAGTTTGCTTTTTGTTTTATTATTTTGCTCGTCCATTAACGGGGATGTTTGTTGAATCGAGTTTAGCATCCTATTATTTACAATTAATGTGGCCTTACTTTTTACTTCATTATTTTACGATTCCATTGCAAGCTTTTTTAATTGGTTTAGGCATGGTTAAAGATGCGTTTATTCATAACATTTGGGCAACGTTGGTGACTTTTGCAATCATGTATTTATTCGGATCGAGTAGTTCTTTTCAAATGGACGGGGTAATTTTGGGGTTAAATACAGGGGCATTAGTTTTAATGCTGTTGCATTATTTTGTTGTTTGTAGAAAAATTGGTATTTCACTAACATTAAGTAAAAAAGTTCCGATGTTTTATGAATAAAAAAATCAACTCATTATTATTT